>CAMDXE010000045.1 GCA_945878925.1 Chitinophaga pinensis | reverse complement strand
TATTAAATTCAAAAGCGCTTCTGAATTTGGAGTTAAAGTTTTGCCTTACTTACTCTAACTTTGCCAAGCGCAAATGGGTAACAAATTTTTTACTAAGCATACTGTCTTGTCATACAACCGGCTTGAGTCGACCAATACAGTAGCCATGGCGCGAATCAAAAGCGGAATTGCCCAACATGGCGATATTATTATGGCCAATTATCAGCAAAAAGGGAAAGGGCAAGGACAAAACGAATGGTTTTCGACGGAGGGAAATAATTTATTAGTAAGCTTTATTTGCACCAATTTACACCTTAATGCCTCAAAATTAGCGGTGTTTAATATGATGGCAGCCAAGGCCACTTTTAACCTTGTGAATCATTATTTTCCAAATATTACTAAATTAAAATGGCCGAATGATATATTGGTGAACGACAAAAAAATTGCAGGCATACTTTGCGAAACCATACTTCATGGCGAGGTTTTTAAACATGCCGTTATTGGGATTGGGATTAATGTTAATGAACAAGTTTTTCCCTTAAACCATGCCGTTTCATTTACGCAGATAACCGGTTTATTTTATAATTTGGACAGTTTGTTGCAAGAGCTTACCGAGCAATTAAATTTGGAACTTCAAAAGGTGCAGTCTTCATCCTTCGACATCGTTAAAGTGGATTACGAATCTGTTCTCTATGGAATGAACATAAAGCGGTATTTTCGCGTCGACGATGGGCCTTTTGAAGGAATCATAAGAGGCGTTAATCAACATGGGCAATTGTGCATGGAAGTAGATAATGACTTGAAAACATTTAATCAAAAAGAAATAAAATTTGATTTCGCTAAGCATTGACATAGGAAACCATGCCCTTAAATTAGGTGTTTTCGAATCCGGCGATCTTCAATCGTCCCTGCGCTTTGATTCGATAATCGAGCTATCGGATTATTGTAAACAATTTGATGCCAAAACGCCCGCCATCATTTCGTCGGTTACCAATGCCAATTTAGAACCTTTGGCCACTTGGTTTCGAAACCTGCTTATATTGGACGAACACACAAAATGGCCCTTAACGATAAACTATAAAACGCCACAAACCTTGGGCAAAGATCGATTGGCGGCAGCCCTTGGCGCTATGCAAATATTTCCTTTCAAAAATTGCTTAATTATCGATGCTGGCACCGCCATTACCTATGATTTTATGACTAAAAATGGCGAGTTTATGGGCGGCAGCATAGCCCCCGGATTGGAAATGAAATTTAAGGCCCTTCACCAATTTACTCAAAAATTACCCCTGATCTCAAAAACCGATACCATCAGCCTTACAGGTGGCAACACCGAAGAAGCCATACAAAGTGGGGTAATGTTGGGTAGTATTATGGAAATGCAAGGATTTATAGATGCGTATACCAATCAATATAATTCCCTGCAAATAATAATGACAGGCGGCGACCATACTTACTTTGTCGGTAAACTTAAAGGAACGATATTTGCGGAGCCCGATTTGGTACTAAAGGGCTTATTCGAATTATTAAAATACAATGCACACCACTCTTAAATATATTACACTTGCTCTTTTAGGAATATTGAGCATTTTAAATGGCTATAGTCAGCAAACCACCCGATCGTCTTATTCAATATACGGGGTAGGTTTGTTAAACTACGATGGGTTTTCGGATAATGCAGCCAATGGTCGGAATGGTTTATCGTACCGTCACGAAAGCAATTATTCGTTTACCAATCCAGCTTCCATTTCGGCTCTTCAATACTCTGTGTTTAACACGGCTGCCTATATGAATTTAGGCAAGTTAAAAACCACAAACATTAAGCAGGATTTTTCGAATGCGGGTTTCAATTACATTGCCTTGGCAGTGCCGCTCAAAAAATATAAAAGTGGATTGGCTTTTGGATTATTGCCGTTTTCGGATGTGGGATACAACGTCATTAATAAAAAAGACTCGGGAGGGGTAGTTATTCGCAACGAATTTGAAGGCATAGGCGGATTATCAAAAGTTAATATAGGCTTGGCAACCGATTTTTTTAAACACATTAGTTTAGGCGTAAATTATTCAAATATTTTTGGGCAAATAAGCGAAAGTGCCAAACGGAGGTATCCTGGCAACAGGTACATGACCAGTTATGCCGACCAAAGCAGCGTGTCGCTAAGAGGAAATCATCTCGATTTAGGCTTGCAATTGCATACAGCATCCGATTCAGGACTGAGCCATGTTTTGGGATTTGTGTTTTCGAGCCGAACCAAACTAAACGGAAGCCAGGATCGGTTTGTTTACACCTTTACCGAAATATATGTAGACAACGAAATACCTAAGGATACTTTAATAAATACAAAAGAAAAAAATGTCGCGGTAGAATTGCCAAAGTCTTTTAGTGTTTCGTATTCCATAGGAAATCACGAAAAATGGCAAGCAACCCTTGGGTATAGCAAATCGTTATGGAGCCAATATAGCAGTATTTACGGTGGAAACGATGGATTAATGGACGATCAAGCCTATTCGGCAGGGTTATTCGTTTGTCCAGTTCCACATTTTGATAATTCTATAAAGTCAAATAAAGCGTCGCGCTATCTTAAGAGCATTCGATACAGTGTTGGATTTTATCACAACGACGGCTACATTTCGGCCTATGATAGCAAAATAGCTCAAAACGGATTGAGCATTGGATTAGGTTTGCCCTTCACACGGGTTCAAAAATCGTTGGAAGGTAATTTTAAAATGACGTCCCGAATATTTTTAACCGGCGAATTCATCAGGCGAGGTACTTTAGAAAACACCTTGATACAAGAAGATTTTTTTAAGATCACCTTGGGCCTAAATTTGGCCGACAAATGGTTTAAGAAACGACTTTTTAATTGAAAATAATTCGAGTTAACTCCTTCAAATTAAAACCATCGAGCCTAAAATTAAGCCTGACTTTTGCTGTTATTTTATTAGCCCTTAGTTCGTGCCAGAACGATCCCAAAAAATTAGAAAAAGTTAGTAAATTAAATGCCAATCTTGGTATTGAAAAAGCTACGGAAGTGGATATTAATTACACCGATTCGGGGTTTTTAAAAGCCAAAATCACGGCCCCACTTATGGAACGTTATCCTCAGAAAGTGGAACCCTATATGGAAATGAAAAAAGGCGTAAAAGGGTATTTTTATAATCGCAACGGCATAGCCGAAAGTACGCTATCGGCCGATTACGCCATTAGCTACGAAAACCGAAAATTAATAGAGATTAGGCATAGAGTGCTTGTAAAAAATAACCGAGGCGAGCAACTGGAAACCGAAAAATTAATGTGGGATCAACGAGCCGAAAAAATATATACCGATCAATTTATAAAAATAAAAACACCCGATGAAATATTATACGGACATGGGTTTGAATCGAATCAGAATTTCACCCGTTACCGTATCAAAAATCTAAAAGGAAGAGTATCTGTAAAATAATAAAAATATAATGAGAAGATTTATTGAAATAATGTGGCTTGTAATTTCGGCAGTATCCTTGGTCGAAATGGCTGTGGGCTTTAATTCAGAAGGATGGAAGGGCGAACATTTTCAAATTTTTGGAATCCTATTTGTCGCCGCAACCTTTATGTATTTTTTTAGAAAACGACAACGCAAGCGCATTGAGGATAGAAAAAACAATTCATAACATCCTTCAAACTAAAAACAAACCCAAATTAATTAGGGGAGTATATAGGTTGTCAATTTAAAAAGCGGCTTGAAGCCCAAAGTTTGCGCCCATGCCGCCCAATTTAGTTGACCAAACAAGAGCTTCGAGATGGTATAAACCCGCCTGCAAAAACCAGCGACGGTTAATAGCCCAACGCATATCGGTGTTGACGTAAAGTTGGCCAATGCCGCCAAGGGTTAGGCCTAGCAGTACTTTTGATTTCATAAACCTATAAGCGCGAATTTCGGCCGACGGTACAGCTTTATTTCCTGAATGATGCAGCCCAAATTGGTAATACATACGCTGATGCTTTAAGGTATAATATAAAAATGAAATGGGCGCAATCCAAATGTGTTGCGATTGGTTTGCCTCTTTATTCGTCATGGGATTGGTTAACGAATCGAAGGCGGTTTCGAAATAATTGGGTGTTCGAATTTTGCTAAGGTCAGAAATAACTAAACCATTAAATACAAAGGTTCCATTGGCATGGTAAGTGCTTGAATTTTGGTTGCTGTATACATATCCAAAATTTTCGAATCGAAATCCCCATGCCTGATTAGCGCTCAAGGATTGATTAAAAATAAGTTCGGCGCCTGCCCCAAAGCTTTGGTTGGCAAACGATGCATTATAATTTAAGCCAACAGTCAGCGAGTCGTCATTGCCTTGTAGGTAGTTCTGTTCATAGGCGCTAATTTTTCCATGATTTAGGCCTTGGATGCCATAGATGCCTATCCGAAGGTTATAGGGTTTGGCAATTTTTTGAGGAGCAAAATAGAGGCCTGCACCCAGTTTATTAAACCGTATTTGGTTATAATACGCATGGTTGAATTGATAAATATCCTTTTGAGTGTTTCCTCTAAAAATAAGTTTCATGGCATCGTTGCTCACATTTAGACTAAGGCGTTGATGATAGCCCGTAGTAATATACCAAGCCCTTTTGGAGTCTAAATTTATAAAACGCACATCGAAATTGAGTTGTTGATGAAAGCGTTTATTTTTATCGTTCGCAAGGTTTTTGTCAATGACACTTTTATCAAGGCTTCCACCCAATACAAAAGGGTAGATAAAACGATTCGAAATGCGATTGGTGTGCATAAAAACAGATGCACTTTGATCGACTATTTTTATCGAATCAAACTGTGTTTTGTATGGGTTATCGAATAAATTGTAAAAATGTTTCCATTTACTTGAATCTGAATTTTGAGCAAGGGCTGAGATGGAAATAAACGAAGCAATCAGTAGCTTAAAAGCTTTGTTCATATACAAAATTAGCTTTAAGTTTTACTCCAAATTTATAAGTGCTGTATATTTTATATCGGTTTCCATTGGCGGTAGCAAATTTGGTTTTTATTCGAATCTTTTTTGCGTGTTTGATAGATTGCATTTTGGATGCTGGTAGGTCGATGTAGAGTTGGGTGGCAGTAGAACTAACCACTTGAGCATTGGCATCTAAAATGCCAGGTAACACAGTTTGTGTTTTGCCTGCGTCAAATAATGTAGTTATTACTAAATTTTGTTCATCTAAAAATTCAATATCGCAAAAGGCTTCAAATGGATAGCCATTGCTTATGTCCAATTTTAATACCCCACTTTTTATACGATCGGCATTTTTTAATTTCATAAAATCAAAGGCCTGCAACTGGCTAAGTTCAAGCCCATTGGTGCCAAATTGTACAGGCATCTCAAGGTTTAGGTTGGCACTAAGTTTACTAAAATCGAACACAAAATCGGTGTAATCCTTTGAGCCCCTTGGCCTCACAACCATGTTGAATTTTGTATCCATTTGGTTAGGCATGTTTTCTAAAAATTGTTTAAGGTTCGAATTTGTATTATCCATAACGATGCTATGAATAAAGGGAATAAAAGGATCGTTCATCGCGCGCCCGAGGGTAAACATATTATCGAGGCCAGTGGAAATAAGCTTAACCGACTTGTTGCTTCGGGTATTAACGCCGGTAATATTTTCAACCTGCATATCGGCTTCGATGCCAAATGAATTTTGAAACCATAAATTCATCTTAACCTCTTCTAAACTTATATCTCCCTTTATGTTTTCGAAAGCTTTAAAGGGTTTGCTTTCGTCAAATTTAAATTCACGTTTGCCAAAGTCGCCAATGGCTAATTCCGGTTTTATTTCTACCAATCCAAAGCGCACATATACGCTGTCTTTCAACGATAAAGTGCGCTCGACACCTGTATATTCCATTCGCGCCGTAAATTCGCTATAAATTGTATTGGGCTTAAATGGGGGCGATTTTGGATATTGCCCCAACATGTAAATCTCATAATGATCGAGCGGAAATTTTTTGACTACTTTAGAGTAGGAGCCATCGGGTGCGGGAGGAACTATAACCGTTTGCTTAACATTATCGGCAAAATTGTTATTGCGCGATGAATTAGGAATTGAATAATCTAAAATTAATTGTTCTTTAACATTGCTAAAAACCTCCATTATTAAATAGCCGGTTTTAACCACAAGAAACGTAAGTTCTGATCCTTTTAAATTATACCTCACTTCTTGCTTTTCTTCCACCAAATTTTGTGCTGGAAATATAGCTGTAGCATACTCCAATTCTAAATCGCGAATGGCTAAATCGAGGCGAATGCCTTTTTTCGAATCGATAAGTACCGGGCTGTCGCTTGCTTTGGTTTTAATACGCTTTACAATGCCTATAAGTACGCCGTCAATTTTTTTTCCTGCCAACGATTTGGTGGTTTTAACCGACGTGTTTGGCAAAACATTGAGAAACGAATCGTAGATAATAATTTGATTATCGGCTTTATTGATTAGTTGAAATACAATTTTTTCGGCTTCAACCGGTAGGTCGTTGCTAAGGGTCATGTCGATAAATCCTTCCTTAAATTTGGCTTGTTTAAAAAACTGTTTGGTTACATCAATTTCCTGTTTATTGGCCGACCCATCTTGGTCGAATGCAGGAAGGGTTTGGGTTTGCCCATCCAATAATTTTGCGAGCGGATAGATTTCTCCCAAACTAATGGTGTCCGAAAGCATTCTATTATCTAAAACTATTTTTGATAAGGTTACCGATTTTTCTTGTAAGGTATCAGGCACTACTAAGTATTGGTCGATACTGTCGACGTCTAACTTATAATTATAAACCAAATCAAGGCTATTGTCTCCTTTTTTTACTAAAAGGCTGTCGCCAATCAAATCGCCTAGATCTAAATTTGCACTGGCTATTGGGATTGAATATTCGGATTCCCAAGTGGTTTCTAAATCTTTTCTACACCCGGCTATAAGGGTGCAAAAAAGAACGAAAATCACAATTTTTGAAGCAAAGGGTTTGCACATGATTTTTTTGATTCGGTAAAATTCTATTAAAATCGGGAAGTATGCAACCCTATTTTCGAATATTTACGCTAGGCTTAAAAATGTAAGGTTCATTTTATGAATGAATTGGGTGAAATTGTAGGCCAAACGTAGAAATACAAACTCCAATTAAAAAAGTATTTTTGCAAGCCTATCCCCATGTCGTCGCATCATTTTGTAAAAGAGCACCAAGAGCCCGCCTTGATTATTGCAAATGGACAAGCGTGTAAAACCAGCTTGCTTGAACAATTTTTGGAATGGAGCCCCTATGTTATTGTTTTGGATGGAGCCTACGAAAAAGTGAATAGTTTGGGCATAAAATACGATGTAGTTTTGGGCGATTTTGATAGCGTAAACCCTGCTATGGATATCTTGGCTAATCAGCCTAATATCGAAATCAAACACGTACCTGATCAAGATAAAACGGATCTTGAAAAAGCGCTTGATTTTTTGATAGAAAAAGGCCAAAAATCGGTAAATATAGTATGGGCAACAGGTTACCGTATGGACCATACATTTAACAATATTTGTACGATTGGGAAATACCACAAAAAAATAAACGCCGTTCTGTTTGATGATTATTCAAAAATTATGGTTTTGCCTCGACGCTTTACAAAATATTATGCCAAAGGGCAAATTATTTCACTTTTTGCCTTAGGCATAGCCTCAGGCATTGTAACCAAGGGGCTGGTATATAACCTTAACAATGAAATTTTATCTACAGGTGGCCGCTCGGGCAGTAGCAACCAAAGCGCCGATACAGGACTTGTAGAAATAGCATATAATTCAGGCCTTTTAGTTTTGATGGAATGCAACGATTAAATCCTCAAGATCGAAAATTATTTATCGATTATGTGCTAACTCTAAATCCGGATGAATTAGATATTTCGGCCTACACATCCATTTATTTCAAAAAACACTTAGCCTGTTTAACCTATACCGTAAATTTAGCTTGGCAGATTATCGAATTGGGGCTTTCTAAAATCGATAAACCTGTGCATCAAATTTCCATAGCCGAAATAGGTGGCGGCACCGGAATACTTTCTTTGTTGGCCAAATGGCTTGGATTTGGAAATGTGATTTACTCTGACACTTTTGTGCAAAGTTGTAAGGATTTTGAATTTATAGCTTCGGCCATTAGCTTAAAACCAAACGCCATAGTTTGTGGAAGTGTGGATGAACTGGCTGTGCAATTTGCCAATAAAATTGATTTGTTGGTGAGTCGCGATGTGATTGAACATATCTATGACCCCAAATTGTTTTTTACCCAAAGCATTCAAAGTTTTGGCAGCGCTATTATGGTTCACAATACCTCGGCCAATGGCTATAATATTTTTAAGAAATCATATTTTGCCAAACTTCACAAATTGGATGAGCATTTTGGAAACCCCAATCAATTTAAGCCTGGCGATTCATTGGAATCGTTTTATCAACTTCGTTTAAACTTTATTGCGACTAATTTTCCCGAGTTGTCAGATGCTCAACATCTTGAATTGGCAAAAAATACAAGAGGCCGAATTTATAAGGATATTATGGATGACGTGGGCCTTTATAAATCCAAAGGAATTTTACCACAATTGCTGCCCCATCCTACCAATACCTGCGACCCCAACAATGGCAATTGGACTGAAAATTTAATGAGTTTCAGTTGCTATGAATCCTTTCTATTTTCGGGTGGATATAAGGTAGATTGGTTTTTTGCGCCTTACGACGAATGGAGCAATAAGGGGATCAAGTACTTAATTATTAAATTATTAAATCAATTAATTTTTAAAGCTAAATTTATAAAGCGCTATATTTCTCCGGCTTTTATTTTAGTGGCTTCTCCTTCAGCAAGCATATATGAACATAAGGCATAAATTAAATATCAGATTGTTGAGGATTAATGCCAATAAAACATGGATTAAATTGACCATTCTAGGCCTTACATTTGGCTTATGTATTATTCCATTAGGGTATAACATTGGGGCGTATTGCATTCAATCGTGGGACGAAAGCCGGAATGTGGTTAATGCTATTGAAATGCTTAAAAATCATCAGTGGTTTGTGCGCTATTTTGACCACCATCCAGATATGTGGGAATTAAAACCCCCATTCGTGATTTGGTGCCAAGCCATGGCCATTCATTTTTTTGGGTTAAGCGAAATTTCGGTGCGCTTGCCGTCTGTTGTATTTTCGATGGGCACTGTGTTTTTTTTAATATGGATGTCGCAAAAAATAACGAAACATATTTTTTCGGGATGCTTGGCTTCGCTTATTTTGGTTTCCAGTCAGGGTTATATTGGCGAACATGTCGCTCGTTTTGGCGATCATGATGTGGTGCTTGTTTTTTTCTTTACTGTTTTTGTAGGCTTAAGCTATTTATATTTTACATCGCCAAAGCCAATTTACCTCATAGGCTTATTTGTGGCCCTTTTTCTAGGATGGTTTACAAAAAGTATTATTATTTTTATGAGTTTACCCGGCTTGGTTATCTGGCTTTTGTTGACCAATCAATTTATAAAACAACTTAAAGTTAAAGGCATTTGGATAGGCTCTTTGATATTAATAACCTTGCTGTTTGCTTATTATCTGATTCGCGAAAAAGCATCACCCGATTACATTCACCAGGTTTGGATGAATGAATTATTTGGTCGCTATTTTGATACGTCGACCAATTATCACTATCAAAAAAATGAATTTTGGTACTATTGGTTAGGCATGCTAAATGGGCGATTTTGGCCATTTATCACCCTCTTGCTAGGCGCAAGTTTTATAGTAATTTTTAAACGAAATTTTACGCATCGCCGTTTCTTAGTCTTTCTTATAGTGCAGAGTTTTGTATTTTTTTTAATTCTTTCGGCTGGCACCAAAAATTTCTGGTACGATGTGCCCCTTTATCCAATGGCTTGCTTAATAATAGCTATTGTTTGGGTGCAATTAGTTTTATCATGTAAACCTCTATTTCTAAAAATATTAGGCATTGGCGCTAGCGTATTAGTCATGTTCTCGGCGTATACAAAAACGGTGAATTATGCCATAGCACCCGACCCAAACCGTGACTATCCCTTGCAAAGTATGTGCTATTATCTAAAAAATAAGTTGCCTAAACTACCCAAGGCACTAAAGATTGTAACAACCGACCACCCTACGCCATTGTATTTTTATATAGCAAAGGCCAAAAAATATGGTGCTGCGCTTAATATTGCAGTTATCGAAGACTTAAAAATGAGGGATACAGTATTGCTTAATTCCTCAACGCTCCGTGCTCAGCTAAATTTGAAGTTTAAAACCAAAACCATTGATAAGCAAAAACAATGCGAATTAATTTGCCTTGAGGCCCTTCTAAATTAAGAAACAACGAAAATAAAATTAAAAGAATGACCGCCATGGACAGTGAATATTTTATGAAACAGGCCTATCGTGAGGCACTAAAAGCCTATGATGCACAAGAGGTGCCTATTGGAGCAGTGATAGTAGCCGGCAACCAAATAATTGCTAGGGGGTACAACCAAACCGAATTGCTTAACGACCCCACTGCGCATGCCGAAATCATTGCACTTACCGCTGCATTCAACGCCATGGGAAGTAAATTTTTGGACGAATGCGTGCTTTATGTAACCGTTGAGCCTTGTGCCATGTGTGCCGGGGCACTTAAATGGGCCCGAATCGGTAAATTGGTATATGGAACCAAAGAACCTAAATGTGGGTTTTCGACATATCTCCCATCTATTTTGCATCCAAATACCGAGGTTGTATCAGGAATTTTAGAGGCAGAAGCTGGCCAATTAATGAAAGATTTTTTTAAGGAAAGGCGCTAAAATTTGCCTTTTCAAAGGCTGCGTTTTTAATAAAATTTTATTTTGCGCATGGCAAAAATTACCATTCTTAGCAAAATTAAACCATGTTTGAACCGTGAAATATTGGTATCGCCATAGGTTCGTTCTCTATACCTAATAGGCACTTCAACAATTTTTAGATTTAGTTTATAGGCCCCAAAAATTAAATCAAAATCGCCAAAGGGGTCAAATTCGCCAAAGAACTTTCGGTTTTGAATAAGTTTTTGATAATCGTCTCTAAAAATTACCTTGGTTCCGCAAAGGGTATCTTTAAAGGGTTGTTCGAGCAACCATGAAAAAGCCATGCTAAAAAATTTATTGCCTAAAATATTAAGAAAGCGCATTGCTTTTTTTTCCATAACGTATACCAATCGGCTTCCATTTATAAAATCGCCTTTGCCTCGAGCAATGGCATTATAAAATTTTGGTAAATCTTCGGGGGGCATGGTCAAGTCGGCATCCAAAATGGTAAGAATATCACCAGTGGCCATTTGAAAACCTAGTCGCACGGCATCACCTTTTCCTTTACCCATTTGGCGCCCAATTTTTATATCATGGCTATGCTTATATTTCTCGGCCATTTCCTGAATAACCTCCCAGGTGTTGTCGGTTGAATTTCCTTCAATAAAAATCAACTCCGTATGTTTGCCAAGTTTTGGGGTTCGGAGTATGGCATTTTCAATATTTCCGCTTTCGTTTCGTGCCGGAATAACAATGGAAATGGAATATTTAGAGTCGGCCTCATGGTCGCTAATTAATTGTTTGGGCTGCGCAAAAGAATAATGATTGATGCATAAATGTTTAAAAATAGGCATCTTGGCCAAAAAATTATTGAAAAATTCAGAAATAAGGGGTACGTAAAATGGGAAAATCATTCGACGAGTATTTCTGAATACTTCATAACCCGAGATGTAAAAAAGGTTATTGATGTCTTCTAAGGTTAACCAATTTTGTTGGGGAGATTTTGTTTTTAAACCTAGTTTTTCGCCCCATCTCAATAATGGCTCCCAAAGCTTGCTATAATAACTTACTATTAATTTGGTTCGCGAATGGCAAAGGGTTTGAAGGTTTTCGAATACAGCCTGCACATCGGGCAAAAAACCAACGACATTCGATAATATGATAACATCATAGGTTCGATTTAAATTTACCGAATCAGCTTCCATCACCTCAAAACGAATATCAGGGTTGTTCTGACGGGCTATTTCAACCATTTTTGATGAAAAATCAATACCAGTTTTATCAGTGCTTTTTAATCCAGCAAGCAATTCGCCGGTTCCGCAGCCAATTTCCAAAACCGAACAATTTTCATTTATAAAGTAATCGCAATACGACGTTATGTCTTCCCAATAAAAGTTATTTCTTTTTCTAGAAGCAGGCCTTTTAGGGGCAATCGTTTCAAAGTAATTAAGATGGTTCAAAGTCTTTATTTTTTCTTTTCAATAATAATGGTAACAAACATACTAAACCATTTTGTAAATGGGCTCAGTAATTTTTCGATGCCCGACACTAGCTTAAAACTACCTTGTGGCACCAAAGCTTTCATCGATACTCCACCGCTTAACAAATACCTTAAGGGTGTGTGAGGTTTTATAAGGTTTATGGTAAGGTCGGGAAATTCAGCACTAAATTTTTTAAGATCCCTCTGAAACACTATCCATGGCAAGGCTCCATTTGCATCGCTCATTGGGCCCGAGGATGGAATAGTCCAGTTGCCAAGTGGATTAAAGGTTTCGTGATGGAAATTTTTGTAAATCAAGCTACCCCAAGCCGAGTTCCAAGGCTCATTCATGATAATTTTGCCTCCAGGTTTTAAGGTTCTATGCATTTCGGATAAAAACTTATGGCTATCGGGCACGTGGTGAAACACATCAACCATCAAAAATGCGGAAACAGATCTATCCTCAAAAGGCATATTCAAAGCATCAAATGTTAAATCGTTTTCGGGCAGCACAAGTATATCGCTTGTTTTTACATTAGGAATAACGTCCTTCAAAAATCCACCGCCAGAGCCCAATTCAATGAGGTTTTCATTTTTAAAAGGTTCACATTCTAATGCAAAACGCTTATACCATTCAAGGTATAGTTTTTTCAAAAAAGGCTTTGCCAAAATAATGTCGCGATGATGTAAGGTTCGTCGCGGATCGTCTAAATCAAAGGTATCAATGCCTTGGAGTCGTAGTGCTTTTAGCATTAATATTTAATTTTAAAAAGTAAAGCTTCTTCATCGTCACCCATTTGCTTTACGAAAACAAATTTGTCGGCATATTTTTGGGCCACTGGCGAAAAATAATTCTGCATAGTATTGATAATGGACTTTTTATCCGAATCGACATACGCCAAATAAACGGGCGGGTAACCTTCGGGCAAAACCGATGCTACATCGCCGCTTCGTTTGGGGTCGAGTCGCAAATTAGCAAACATAATATGGGTAACCTTTGCCTCCTTTAGCTTGTTTAAAATACTGTCGGCATCGCGCGGAAAATTAACCTTATAAATAGGGAAAAATTCCATACCACGTCCGTAAACAAAACTCATGGGGGCTTTTCGGCTAGCCACTAGCGACCCTTTTGGCAAACTATCGGCACACCACTCGCTCAACATCAAAAAGTTTTTATAGTCGTCGGTATAGCCGGCAAACTTATCGCCTTTAACTAGGTTCTTTTTAACGATGGCTATATTTTTAGAAGCTTTTTGCAGGGTTGTTGAGAAATTTATCCAAACAAAAATTCCTAAAAAAATTATATATACAAATTGAAAGGACGCATTGTTGGGTTTGTTAAATACATTGTAAAACCCATAAAACATAACCATGAGCATGAGGGGTAAATAAACCATCACCAAGCGGCCTTGTCCCCAGGAGGTTTGCAAGGCAAAAAAAGTAACCCCCAAAAGTGTGGCTGAATATAAGGCCGTGATTAACAAATGTTTTTGTTTGCTACGCAATGCCGCAATAAGCCCAATACATAATAATATGACGGTAAAAAATCCTAAAGGCGTCGAAAATTCACCGTTCTCGGTTTTAAACCCGAGTATTTCCCAAAATCGCCCCGAAAGGTATATCACGATATTGCCAAAAAACCTATCGATAAACCCTGCAAAATCTTCTTGTCCTTTGCTGGGGTCGTAAGCGTCTTTTAAAAACAAAATATTGGATTGGGCGAAATTTGTTATTTTGCTTCCCCATAGAATTTTTTTGGCACCTTCGATTAAAGCGTAAATGGCAGCAAATGAAAATAAAGTGGCAAGCGAATTTTTCCATTGCTTTTTGAAAACAAAGTAAGCGGCCACAGCCAAAAATGTTCCAATTCCAACCGTTTTTGTAAAATAAAGCAAAAACATCATGCCACCTAAGAGCAACCATTTTAAGCCATTTTTGGCAAGTTGCACAAAGGATGAATCTTGGTCGCCAAGATGGTCCAAATGCTTAAACAAATATAAAAAGAACAGGCTCTGAACAAACAGAAAAAAGGCTTCGGTATAGGTAAGGCTGGCATACGACAAGGCAAAAAAGTTGGTAGCATAAATAAATACAGAGGCTATAAGAATCAAATTTGGGATTTTGTTTTTAAACGCAGCGAATAATATCCATACACTTAAAACAAAAAATGCCACTGATAGCAATTTAAGCAACATTAAATTTAGACCAAAAATAGAAAGTGGAATAGCCAGAAACATAACGTAAAGAGGTGCATTATCTGAGTACCAATAGCCAAAAAAATCATTGGCATATTTATTTCCAGCCATGATATAAAGCGAATCGTCGTGGCCTATTGAAATTTTGGCATCAAACATTAAAAAACAAAAAATAAATGAAATGGCCGTCAAAACGATTTGCCATAATGTTAAATTTTTTGCAATAGATTGTTCTGCTTTTTCAAACAAACTCGCTCGGTAAATTGACTCTGGCTTAGAGCTTACATTCTTTTTTGCCATACATTTTTTAAGTATGCAAAAATATCACGATTGAATCAATTATCTAATCATTATTGTTGATGTCTTCTTTGAAAATAAATAAGTAGAATTTTTAAAAAAAAAGAAGGGGTGAACCCATATTTAGCGTAGAAAGAAATTGTGCCCTGAAAACTGAAACCCCAACTTACTTTACACAGCAAATAAATTTCGGATGGGGTTCAATTTTAAGGAACTATTCATAAGGCTAATTACACTTCATTTATATTTTTAATTCGGGATGAATTTTAAAAGTATAATTGTAGAACGAAATAAGTTTTAATGAATGGCAATGGCAATTAAAAAACAATAAGTGAAAGTTTAAAAACAATAAGTGGTAATTTTTAATACTTTTTATGCTAAGATCCTAGCGGGGTATTTAAATTTTTAAGATTTGATTGCTTGATTTTTGACAAAAACTCTAAGCGTTTTCGTTTCGAAACTGTTTGTACTATAGCAGAACTAAGTTTAATAATGCCCGAGGGGTGATACGATTTAATATGAACCGTATTAATTATGCAGTGATGATGAACCCTGATAAACGACTCCTGGGGTAAAAGCCGCTCAAAATACCCCAGATTTTTTGTCGACACCCGCTTTTGAGAATCTATCATATAAAATATGGAGTAACTTTTACTGGCTTCAATTTTTATGATCATCTCTAAGTTTATGCGCTCAAACCCATTATTTGAAGAGAGAATAATGGAAGATGGAATTGAATTTTGATCCTGTGATTTTGCTTCCTTTATAGGGATAAGCGAATGGATTTTAAAGTCTTTAAATTTTTCTAAAGCTTGAAGTACAGTCGATTTGGTAATAGGTTTAAGCATGTATTCGAATGGACGCTTATCAATAGCTTTATGTAATACTCCCCATTTTTAAACCAAAAGGTTAGAATATTAAGTTAAAATTTTTCATTCAAATATCTTCTTTTTTTTTAATTTCTTTTTTGGTACTTTTTTCTTTGTTAATAACCTTGTTTTTTGTGGATAATGGATTCTTATGCTGCC
>CAMDXE010000044.1 GCA_945878925.1 Chitinophaga pinensis | reverse complement strand
TCGAATGGTGGATGTGCAAGTTGGAATAGGGATTAAACCTGTAAGTTATTTGGGTACCGAACGCCTTGCTCACAGTGCTATTGCTTACGCAATCAAGCACAATAAAAAAAGTGTGACCATTGTTCACAAAGGAAATATCATGAAATTTACCGAGGGGGGATTTAGAGATTGGAGCTATAAAGTAGCGAAAGATTTTTTTGGTGCCGAAGAAATTGATGGTGGTCCTTGGTGCCAAATACCCGAAGGCAAACCAGGAGCTGGCATAATCATCAAAGATTCGATTGCCGATATTACCCTACAACAAGTGCTTACTCGCCCCGAAGATTTCGATGTAATTGCCACCCTTAATCTTAATGGCGATTATCTGAGCGATGCCTTGGCCGCTCAAGTTGGGGGTATAGGCATTGCGCCTGGCGCCAATATAAACGGCATTACCGGTCATGCCATTTTTGAAGCTACCCATGGCACTGCCCCAAAATATGCCAATCAAGACAAGGTAAATCCGGGCTCAATGATACTATCGGGGGCCATGATGCTCGAATATATGGGATGGCAAGAAGCGGCCGACCTCATTTATCAATCGCTCGAAAAAACCATAGACAGCAAACGTGTAACCTACGATTTCGAACGATTAATGGAAGGGGCCACATTGCTTAAATGTTCCGAATTTGGGACCGAGCTCATTCAAAACATGTAAGACACTTTGTTATTAAAAAAAACTTCTTCTTATTAAAAAATAAGGACATTTAACTTTTTTAGTAATTATTTTTAGAATTGCAATTAAATAAGACTAAAAATGCCGTTTTTCGCATTTTTATTGAGATAATATAAAACTATGTATTGGACACTTGAACTTGCCTCCTATCTTGACGATGCTCCATGGCCTGCTACCAAAGACGAATTGATTGATTATGCCGTTAGATCGGGAGCGCCTATGGAGGTTATAGAAAACCTTCAGGATCTTGAAGATGATGGCGAACCTTACGAAACTATCGAAGAAGTTTGGGCCGATTATCCTACCCCCGACGATTATTTCTTTAACGAAGACGAACTTTAGGGTTCGTATCTTTACCGGTTTAGTGTAATCACCAACCGAAATCCTTTCTAAATTTATTCCTTTAGATTCGTTAAGCGAAATTTGTATCTGTGACGTTCGGTGAAGACACCGACCTAGAAAATAATAGAATTAAAATAAATTTTACATTTATCTGTTATTTATTAAACTTATTTATTTCTTAAATTTGATCTTATGAAGAACTTTATCCTATCTATTTTGTCATTAGCATTTTTAACAGTAAATGCTCAAACTGTAAATATTCCCGACCCCGAATTTCTGAAAGATTTAATAAAACAAGGAATTGATAAAAATAAGGATGGTTATATTCAATTAAACGAGGCCCAAGGAATAGAAAAAATTTTTAACCTGACTACTAAAGTATCCAGCATCGAAGGTATAGAATGGTTCTCAGATTTAAAGTATCTATATTTAGGGAGTGCTCCAATAACATCAATTGATATAAGCAAAAATATTAAGTTGGAGGTATTGACATGTCGCTATCTTCCAATTAAAGAATTGGATGTAAGTAAAAACTTAAACTTGAAGTCTTTAGATTGTGCATACAATAAATTAACTACTTTAATATTTGGTCAGAATAAGTCTCTAAAACAGGTATTATGTCAAGGTAATAAATTAGTTGATTTGAATGTAACAACTCTCGACAGCATTTCACAGTTATGGTGTGAATATAACTTATTGACCAACTTAGATGTTAATAAAAATATCTGGCTTACTAATTTGTCTTGCGGAGGAAACTTAATTTCAAATATTGATCTTTCATCTAATATTTCCTTAAAAGATTTCATTTGTTCTAGAAACCCTTTATCATCTCTGGATATTTCAAAAACTATTAACTTGGAAAATGTTGAATGCGTTTCATGTAATTTAACCTCTTTAGATATTTCAAAAAATAAAAAATTGAAAAGTTTGAATTGCGGTGCTAATCATTTGACAAATTTAGATTTTACCAATTGCGGTCTTTTAACCACATTCAATTGTAGCGATAATCTTTTTAAAACTTTTGATTTCACTGGTATTAAATGGTTTGATAATTTTAATTGCGCCGCTAACGAACTTACACATTTAGATATTAGTAAAATTAGCGTCTACTATTTCAATTGTTCTGGAAACCCAAATCTATTTAAAATATGTATTAGTAATAGCCAAATTCCAAGAACTACCGAAAGAGATAATCGAACTGAGCATGGTCAGGAGGAAGGTTACCTTATCTGGACTAAAGATAATCAGGCTTCATATTCTACCGATTGTTCAGTTTCAGTTTCTGAAATAACTAAATCAACAATCCAACCAAAGTTGTTAAATATTTATAATGTTTTAGGTCAGGAAGTATCCCTTGATCAAGTAAAAGAAGGAGTTTACATTTACCGTTACAATGATGGAAGTGTAAAGAGAATATGGAAAAATACCAACTAAATCAATTTTTATAAGGCAATGCAATTTGATATTGCTTGTGATTTTTGTTAGGCAGCGACCTATCCCTCAACCAGGGGTTTAAAAGTTTCAAAAGTTTAAAGTTACTGTTATGCATTTTTGCAAATTCACTTAAGTTGGCAATGCTTGTGTCTATAGTTAAAGCTTTTAACGATGGAATTTTGTAATAATCTTGTGGTTTAAGATAAAATCCATAAACTTCGGGTTGCTCAAAAATTAATTTATAGGCCAGTATTCTAAAAATATACCTCGACGTTTCCTCATTCAAATGCAAATCGTAAAATGAATCTACGGCTTGAAATGCTATATCGCGTTTCAAACCATTCAATCCACGATTGTAACTGGCCGCGGTTAATGTCCAATTATTAAGCATGGCATAGCTTTCCTTAAAATAGAGGCAAGCCGTTCGTGTGGCTTTTTCTAAATGATACCGTTCATCTACAAATTCGTTCATTTCCAATCCTAGGGGTTTGGCCGTCCCTTCCATTAATTGCCAAAACCCTTTGGCCCCTGCCGGACTTACGGCATTGCTCAATCCGCTTTCGGCTACACATAAATATTTAAAATCGTCGGGGATTCCATTTTCAAGCAAAATTGGTTCGATAATTGAAAAATATTTTCGACTTCGCTTCAAAATCATCATGGTATTGGATTGCCAAAAGACGGTAGCCATTAATTCCCTATCCATTCTTTCTTTAATATCCGAATCTTGCAAGGGCATATTTTCACCTGCAAACTCAAGATGATTGGGCAAATAGGGTGACTTAATTTTATAAGCTTCGGTAAAATACTGTTTATAAGTCTCCGATTCCACGAAAGTGAAGGCACATAAAAAAATCAGGCTGATGGCCATGATTGTAAATTTATTTTTGATAAAAAACTGTTTAAATAAGCTCATGCAATACTTCTGGATTATTTTCTAAAACGGTGCCCAAAACAACCATATTTGCTCCCGCAACAAAGGCCCGCTCAATGTCTTCTTTAGTTTTCAAGCCTCCCCCTACTATAATTGGCAAATTGCAATGTGTACTTACACTTTTGACAATGGAGCTGGGCACGCAATTTTGGGCACCAGATCCAGCGTCCAAATAGATTAATTTTAAACCTAACTGTTCGGCAGCCAAGGCGGTAGCTGCTGCTAGCATTGGCTTATTTTGTGGCAAGGGTTGTGTAAAACTGATATAAGATGCGGTGGTTGGTTTTCCGCCATCTATTAGCATATAGCCGGTTGGGATACTTTCTAATTTGGAGGCTTTCAACTTAAACGACGCCTCAACGTGCCGGCCGATGAGTAAATCGGCATTGCGTCCCGAAATTAAGGATAGCCATAAAATGGCATCGGCTTTATTACAAATTTGTTGCGAAGGGCCCGGAAAAATGATAACGGGTATCGTGCTTCGCGATTTTATAAAATCTATGGTCTCTTCGATAGTACCTTCATTTAAAATACTCCCCCCCACCAAAAACAAATCTATAGGCGCTTTATTGCATAAATTGATAAGAACCTCTAACTGTCCAAAATTTCGGTTATCGGGATCGATCAATACCGCTATTCTTTTTTTAGGGCCAGAAAATAAATTTAAGCAATGCGTCGATTGTCCGCGTTCCATCTAAAGATTATTAAAAAATAAATCCATTTGCAAATTAAAGACCAAAATGCGACAAAACCCCTGTCTTATTATCAAAAAAATTTGTTTTCAACAGGGTAATGTATACTATTTTACATATCTTTATAGGGTATTACACCAAATAATGTGGAAAACACAGTTTTCTCAATCTGACTCTTTAATTACCTTTGGATAAAAACTCCTAAACTTTTTTTTAAGAGCTAATACAACTGAAAATCAAACACTAAGAATTACAATATGACTAACACAGCCACAAAAGGATCAAAAGGTTTAAAATTCAATCGGCATTTTACCCGTGATGGAATTAAACCCGAGGACATGTTTACCTACGATCTTCGTACATCGGTTATCAAAAACCCCGATGGCGGAATCGTTTTTAAAATGGATAATGTGGAAGTGCCAAACTTTTGGTCGCAAGTGGCTACCGATATTTTGGCTCAAAAATATTGTAGAAAAGCAGGCGTTCCGATGCCCGATGGAAGTACCGGATCCGAAACGTCCATCAAACAAGTAGCACATCGAATGGCTAATTGTTGGCGAAGTTGGGGCGAGCAATACAATTACTTTGCCACCAAAAAAGATGCGGCTATCTTTTATGAAGAATTGGTATATAGCCTCATTGCGCAGCAAGCCGCACCTAATTCGCCTCAGTGGTTCAACACGGGCCTTTATGCCTCCTATGGCATTACCGGCTCGCCGCAAGGACATTCATACATTGACGACGCCAGCGGAAAACTGATGAAATCAACCTCGGCCTACGAGCGTCCTCAGCCCCATGCATGTTTTATTTTGTCGGTCAACGACGATTTGGTTAACGATGGCGGTATTATGGATCTGTGGATTCGAGAAGCTCGAATATTCAAATACGGCTCTGGTGTAGGTACAAACTTTTCGAAAATTCGAGGAGCAAACGAAAAATTATCAGGTGGTGGAAACTCCAGCGGATTAATGTCGTTTCTTAAAATAGGCGACCGTGCCGCAGGCGCTATCAAATCGGGAGGCACCACACGACGCGCTGCCAAAATGGTATGCCTCGACCTCGATCATCCCGAAATAATGGAATTTATTAACTGGAAGGTTCAAGAAGAAAAAAAGGTAAAAGTATTGATTGATGCAGGCTATTCTTCGCATTACGAAGGCGAAGCTTATCAGACGGTGGCTGGCCAAAACTCGAACAACTCCGTTCGCATACCCAACAAATTTTTTGAAGCCCTTAAAAAAGGCGAAGATTGGGAATTAATAGGCCGCAGCAACGGAAAAGTTGTAGGCTCAATTCCTGCCGAAAAAGTTTGGGACGACATTGCCTTTGCAGCATGGGCTTGCGCCGACCCTGGCGTTCAGTTTGATACCATCATCAACGATTGGCATACTTGCCCAGAGGGAGGAACGATTAATGCCTCGAACCCTTGCTCAGAGTATATGTTTCTCGACAATACTGCTTGCAATTTAGCCTCACTAAATCTTCGAAAATTTTTTAAAGAAGAAAAACTAGAATTCGATATCCCAGCTTTAGAGTACGCTTGCAGGCTATGGACGGTAGTTTTAGAAATTTCGGTATTAATGGCTCAATTCCCATCCGAAGAAGTAGCTAAATTGTCGTACGAATACCGAACCTTAGGCTTGGGTTATGCCAACCTTGGCTCGGTATTAATGATTTCGGGTATACCCTACGACAGCGAAAAGGCTACAGCTATTTGCGGAGCAGTTTCGGCTATCATGACCGGCGTTGCCTATGCCACCTCGGCCGAAATGGCTCAATTTTTAGGTCCATTCAAACAATACGAAAAAAACAAAACCCATATGATGCGTGTAATGCGCAATCATCGCTATGCTGCATACAATACGCCCTTGGCTTTCGAAGGCTTAAGTGTGTCGGCCAAAGGAATTAATCCTGCTCATTGCCCCGACGACTTGCTTAAAGCAGCATGCAACGCTTGGGATACCGCTGTGCAATATGGTGAAAAATGGGGCTACAGAAATGCCCAATCTACAGTAATTGCGCCAACTGGAACCATAGGTTTGGTTATGGATTGCGACACCACAGGTATAGAACCCGATTTTGCCTTAGTCAAATTTAAAAAACTATCGGGAGGAGGCTACTTTAAAATTGTAAATGAAAGCATCCCTCTAGCTCTTAAAAATTTAGGCTATAGCGACAGCCAAATCAGCGGCATTGTAAATTATGCCAAAGGACATGCTACCTTAACGGGATGCCCTCAAATAAATACTGCAAATTTACTGAACAAAGGATTTACACAGCAAGACCTAGACACCATCGAAAGCCAATTATTATCGGCCTTTCAGCTCGAATTTGTCTTCAATCGTTTTACCTTGGGCGATGCTACCTTGCAAAGGCTTGGATTTGCTCCGGAACGATACGAGCACCCCGATTTTAACTTACTCCGTGAACTAGGCTTTACCAATAAACAAATAAAAGACGCCAACGACTACGTTTGCGGAACGATGACCGTAGAAGGAGCGCCTTCACTAAACGATAAAGATTTACCTGTATTTGATTGCGCCAATAAATGTGGCGAAACAGGTACACGTTACATACATCCACATGCCCACATCCGAATGATGGGCGCAGCTCAGCCATTTATTTCTGGAGCTATTTCAAAAACCATTAATCTACCCAATGAAGCCACCGCCGACGATATTAAGTCGTGCTATCTACTTAGCTGGGAATCGGGATTAAAGGCCAATGCTTTATACCGAGATGGCTGCAAATTATCGCAACCACTTTCGAACAAGGCAGATTCAAAAAAAGAAGAAGACGCCACCGAACAGGCTATCGACAAAGCCGTTGGCGAGCATGCCGAAGTTAAATTAAGTGAGCTTACTCCAGAAATGATTTTGGATGCCGCTAAAAAATTAATGGATCAATCGGTAGGGACCGAATTTAAATCGGCGCTTTCCAACATTGTACATCGCAAAAAATTGCCACACAAGCGCCATGGATTTACCCAAAAGGCAAAGGTAGGCGGGCATACCATTTTTGTGCGAACAGGCGAATACGATGACGGTAAATTAGGGGAAATATTCATTGACATGCACCGCGAAGGCGCCACGTTTAGATCGTTGATGAACTGTTTTTCCATAGCCGTTTCTATTGGCTTACAATACGGTGTGCCGGTTGAAGAATACGTTGATAAATTTACATTTACCCGATTCGAACCCTCCGGATTTGTGGAAGGCCACGATAATATAAAAAATGCAACCTCCATTATCGATTACATTTTCAGAATGTTAGGATTCGAGTATTTGCATCGCTACGATCTGGTTCAAGTACAACCCACGGCTAAGCCAAGCGCAGCGGCAGTTAAACCAGCAGTTATGAAAGATTTACCTCTAGCCTCTGAAGAAGTACCCGAATTGGTTCTTGACATTCAAAAAGATATAGAAGGCTATAAAGCAGCTCAAAGCCAAAGCGGAACAGATGCCTATTTAAAAAGTATGCAAAGCGATGCGCCGGCATGCAATGTTTGCGGTCATCTAACGGTTCGCAGTGGAACTTGTTATAAGTGCCTCAATTGTGGCAATTCATTAGGATGCAGTTAAACTTAATTTATTATTCCATATAGTCAAATCCCGGCGAAAGTCGGGATTTTGTTTTTTATGAAATTAAGTGCAGGCAAAGAATCCAAAAAAAAATTAAATTAATGATCTCAACGCCGTCCGCTGACGAGCAAATAAAAAAGGCTTCCAGATTTAGTAATCATAGAAGCCTTTGCAATGTTTGTGGGCCCACCTGGGCTCGAACCAGGGACCACCTGATTATGAGTCAGGTGCTCTAACCAGCTGAGCTATAGGCCCGAATTAGAGGAGTGCAAAATTAATTTTTTTTGAAGATTTTCAAAACAATTTATTAAGAAATTCAATGTGTATTTTTGAATCGCAATTAGGTATGACAAAAAAGCGAATTTTAATAACCGGAGCCGCCGGGTTTTTAGGCTCCCATTTATGCGACCGATTCATTAGCGAAGGCTACTTTGTAATGGGTATGGATAATTTAATTACTGGCGACTTACGCAATATTGAACATCTGTTTGGCAATAAAGATTTTGTGTTTTACAACCACGATGTGTCCAAGTTTGTTCATGTATCGGGCGATTTAGATTATATCTTACATTTTGCATCGCCAGCCAGTCCTATTGATTATTTGCGTATTCCCATACAAACCTTAAAAGTTGGTTCGCTTGGAATACATCATTTATTAGGGCTTGCCAAATCGAAAAAAGCTAGAATACTTATTGCAAGTACGAGCGAAGTTTACGGCGACCCCCTCGTTCATCCTCAAAATGAAGATTATTGGGGCAATGTTAACCCTGTGGGGCCAAGAGGTGTTTACGACGAAGCCAAGCGCTTTCAAGAAGCCATTACTATGGCCTACCATACCTATCATGGTTTGGAAACCCGAATTGTGCGCATATTTAATACCTATGGCCCACGAATGCGCCTAAACGATGGCCGAGTATTGCCCGCCTTTATTGGCCAGGCCTTAAGGGGTGAAGATTTAACGGCTTTTGGCGACGGCAGCCAAACCCGTTCCTTTTGTTATGTGGATGATTTGGTTGAGGGAATTTATCGCCTCCTTTTAAGCGATTACGAGCAACCTGTAAATATTGGAAACCCCAATGAAATAACGATTAATGAATTTGCTCAAGAAATATTAAAATTAACGGGGGCCAATCAGCGTATCATTTACAAACCCCTTCCTACCGACGATCCCAAACAGCGCAAACCTGATATTAGCAGGGCACGTCAATTATTAAACTGGGAACCAAAGGTTAGCCGTGAAGAAGGTTTAAAATTAACTTTTGAGTATTTCAAATCCCTACCGCCCGAACGATGGAACGAAGAACCTTACGGCCGCGAATTTAAACCTTAACATTTCTTTATCGCCAGTTAAAGGTGGTATGACGATGCTAACTGAAACTTTCTACAAGACTATTGGCAATATGCATTATAATTTTACTAAAGATTACCTTAGAGTGCTTGTGGTTAAGTGCGTTAAATGGGGTATAAAGCAATAAAATAGATCAGCCATTAATTGATTTCACAGATAAGTGGCTATTGCATTATACTTAAACTATTTATAAATTTGCTAAACTTGTAACAGAATGCAAGTAAGTCGGCCTAATTGAATCTAGGTTATTAGCATGACTAAAGATTTATTAATGGTTTCGATATTTACTTTCATAGTTAGGTAAGTAGACGAATTATCTTAAAATAGAACAATATGATTATGAAAAAAAAAGAAACAAAAGGCAAGAAATTACAATCGGAACATCAGCCTCTAAAATCCTCAGAAGTTGTAGATTTGTCAAAGGACACTTTAGAATCAAAGAATCTTCTCGATCAGGAGCATGACGTGAAAGAACAAGCGACCAAACAAGAACCCATAACGTTTAATGTAACCTTTTTCAAGCGTCCGAAGGATTAATACCTAAGGTATAACTCCCCTTAACAAATAAGAGGGCAGCTAAGCTCTATTTCAACTTAATTTTATTAGGATATCAATTATTTGAGATTTGCCTAAGGGCTTTGAATTATCTCGAGTAATTGGGTGCTTCCTGTGTAATGGTTACATCGTGAGGGTGGCTTTCGCGAATACCCGATGAAGTAATTTTTGTGAACATGGCCGTTTGCAATTCTTCAATCGTTTTGGCGCCACAATAACCCATGCCGGCCCTTAATCCGCCAATGTATTGATACATAACCTCCGACAACTGACCCTTGAACGGAACCATGCCAACAATACCTTCGGGCACCAATTTGGCTATTTCCTCCTCGGCATCCTGAAAATATCTATCCTTTGATCCATCTTTCATGGCATCAATAGATCCCATGCCTCGATACGATTTAACCTTTCGTCCTTCGTATATGATGGTTTCGCCAGGCGACTCATCGGTGCCCGCAAATAATGAACCTGCCATTATGCTATCGGCGCCCGCTACAATAGCTTTTACAATGTCGCCACTGTACCGAATTCCGCCATCGCTAATAATTGGCACCCCACTGCCTTTGATGGCCGCAGCGCAATCGAGAATGGCAGAGAGCTGTGGTACTCCAATACCAGCAATAACCCTGGTGGTGCAAATAGAACCTGGCCCCACCCCTACCTTTATAGCATCGGCTCCGGCTTTAACCAGTGCTTTTGCCGCTTCGCCGGTGGCTATATTTCCAACCACCAATTGCAAATCGGGAAAGGCTTTCTTTATTTTTATGAGTTCATTGATTACCCCTTTGCTATGCCCATGAGCTGTATCTAAAGTTATAACATCAATATCCTGTTTTACCAATTCGGCTACGCGATCTAAGGTGTCGGAGGTAATGCCTACTGCACCGCCAACCATTAATCTTCCAAACTTGTCTTTGCAGGCAAAGGGATGATTTTTTACATTTTGTATATCTCTGTAAGTGATTAATCCTTTTAAAAACCCATCCGAATCGATAACGGGTAGTTTTTCGATACGGTGTTTCTGCAAAATTTCCATAGCCTTTTGCAAATCTGTTCCAACCTCTGCAGTTATTAAATTGTGCTTGGTCATTACTTCGCCTACCGAAAGATTTAGATCTGTTTGAAACCTTAAATCACGATTGGTTAAAATGCCTGCCAATTTCCCATCATTGTCAATTATGGGAATTCCTCCAATCCTATAATCTCGCATAGCGGCCATAGCCTCGCTAAGTTTTGCCGTTACCAATAGTGTAACGGGATCTTTTATCATACCACTTTCCGACCGTTTTACTTTTTTTACTTCGGCTGCTTGCCGGTCGATACTCATGTTTTTGTGTATAAATCCTAGTCCGCCGGCTCTGGCCATGCTTATGGCCATTTTCGATTCGGTTACGGTATCCATTGCAGCACTGCAAATGGGCACATTAATTTCTAGATTTCGCGTTAGCTTAGTTCGTGTTATAACTTCGCGTGGTAACACTTCAGAATAACGAGGCAATACAAGAACATCGTCGAAAGCCAGGCCTTCATAAAGAATTTTTTGGGTGCGTGAATTAGACATTGCAAATAATATTAATAGAGGTAATTATTTGCGGTGCAAAGCTAAACTATAATTGGTAAAAAAAAATTATTAAATTCTAATCTTCCATCAATACCCTAAAATTTAGAAATGAATATTTTGAGTTTTTGCCCTGTTTTTCATTGAAAATGACCTATTTTCTTAAATTTATGTCGATTTTATCATAGATTTCTTAATAATTCGCTTAATTTCGCCTCTTTATTTAAATTTAATTATTATGGATTTAAAAGACATTCAAGCCCTCATCAAGTTTATTTCTTCCTCAGGCGTCGACGAAGTTAGTATCGAACGAAAAGAATTCAAACTTAATATTAAGAAAAATGCTAAAGCAGTTGAAGCCATTGTTGGTGTTCAAGCACCTATTTATCATCAGCTTCCTGTGCAAAACGCACCAAGGCCCGAAACCCCAACGATGCCCGAAAAGGCCGAAGTGGTGGTTGCTACTCCAGTTGCCACAAACCTTGTGGAGGTAAAATCGCCCATGATAGGTACATTTTATAGAAGTGCGGGACCTGATAAACCCTTATTTGTAAACGTAGGCGACGATATAAATTCCGGCGACACCCTCTGTATTATTGAGGCTATGAAATTGTTTAACGAAATAGAGAGCGAGATTAAAGGTAAAATTGTAAAGGTTTTAGTAGACGACGCTTCTCCTGTTGAATATGACCAACCTTTATTTTTAATTGATCCCAGCTAAGGTGATTAAAGGCCAGTTTTACAACCAATACATGGGTTGGCCCCTTTTAGCTTTCCCGTATTTTTCAAATTTTTTAAATTAATTGAATGTTTAAGAAAATATTAATAGCAAACCGTGGCGAAATTGCATTGCGTGTTATCCGTACGTGCAAAGAAATGGGCATAAAAACTGTGGCCGTTTATTCAACCGCCGACCGTGAGAGTCTGCATGTGCGATTTGCCGACGAAGCCCTTTGCATTGGCCCGCCATCGAGCACCCTAAGTTACTTAAGCATGCCTAGTATTTTGGCAGCTGCCGAAATTACCAATGCCGATGCCATACATCCTGGATATGGATTTTTGAGCGAAAATGCTAAGTTTTCGGAACTTTGCCGTCAACATAATATCAAATTTATTGGTGCTTCGCCCGAAATGATCAATTCGATGGGCGACAAAAGCAATGCCAAGGATACCATGAAAAAAGCAGGCGTACCTATTGTTCCTGGGAGCGATGGACTGCTAGCTAATGCAAAAGAGGGAATAAAAATTGCCAAAAAAATAGGCTATCCTGTAATTTTAAAAGCAACTGCCGGAGGCGGCGGTCGTGGAATGCGAATAGTGTGGAACGACGATGAACTTGAACCCGCTTTTGACTCGGCCCAAACCGAAGCCAAAGCAGCTTTTGGCAACGATGGTATGTATTTGGAAAAATACATTGAAGAACCCCGTCATATTGAGATACAAATAGCCGGCGATCAATATGGCAAAGTTTGCCATTTGAGCGAACGCGATTGCAGCATTCAACGCCGACACCAAAAACTGATAGAAGAATGCCCTTCGCCATTTATGACCGACGAATTAAGAGAGCGAATGGGCGATGCAGCCGTTAAAGCAGCCGCTTCAATAAATTATGAGGGTGTAGGTACGATTGAATTTTTGGTTGACAAACACCGGAATTTTTATTTCATGGAAATGAATACGCGAATTCAGGTTGAGCATTGCGTTACCGAAGAGGTTATTAATTATGATTTAATCAAAGAACAGATTTTAATTGCGGCCGGGGTGCCTATTTCAGGAAAAAACCATTATCCTAAAATGCATTGTATCGAATGCCGCATAAATGCCGAAGATCCTTATAAAAACTTTGCTCCTTCGCCAGGCAAAATAACGTCGTTGCACAAACCAGGCGGTCATGGTGTAAGGGTAGATACACACATTTATGCTGGATATTCCATTCCTCCTTATTACGACAGTATGATTGCTAAATTAATTGTTGTGGCACAAACGCGTGAGGAATGTATTGTAAAAATGCTAAGAGCCCTCGACGAATTTATAATCGAAGGGGTAAAAACAACAATTCCTTTGCAAATACAATTGATGCAAAATGAAGACTTCGTAAATGGTAATTTTACGACCAAGTTTATGGAGACTTTCGATTTTAAATAGGTGAACTCTCTATAAGTCGACTTCAATAACGCTAAAAATAGATTAACGGTTGCAAGTAACTGTGGCGCGGAATCGGAGCTACAAAACTTTCATTCACGACAAAAGCAGGTTGGAAGGAGATACTATTCAAACCTAAAAACCGGCATCACAATTGCCTGTTGTAAGGTGGCATTTTATTTCGTTTTTGGTACTCATTTTAATTTTAAATCTTTCTTCAAATAATTTGGACAAAAATCAAAACCATTAGGCCATTCTATACCGCCACCATTATCAATTCTTGCAAGCTTAAAATAATCAACATCTAACAATTTTGAACTTATGCCTTCTCCAATTAGGTTTTTGAAATCAATTATCTTTGATTCTCCATCGTTGAACAGCAACCATAACTTATAATTGCTTTCATATTTCAGTTCAATTACCCGATTCATCTCAATACTTAATTTAATGGTTCAATTGGTTTTATTTCAGTCATCTCCGAAGCCAATTTCCAATCTTCCAACAATTCACCTCTATGTAATGAGGCCCATTCTAGAACTAAGGAATGCGCTCTATTTGGAAGTTTTCCGCGAAGAACTTCAAGTGTATTTATGTCATATTCTGCAGTATCCGCTTGATAAATAGCATGAAAATGTGGGGGATTATGATCCTTGAAGTACATTCTTATTATAATTCCAAAAAACCTACTAATCTCTGGCATTTCAATTTCTTCTTTCTTCTACAAAGATAATCATTCAAAATAAAAGTAATTATGTAAAATCCTCAAGGATACTTTGGACTGTTTTCGGAAGACGAAAAATGATATATAACGGTTACAGGTATATTGGGTGGTGGAATCGGAGCCTAAGAAATTTCAACCCAAGACAGAAGTAATTGGAGGAACACACTTTCATAAGGTGAAAACAAGCCATCATTTATATTCCATGTTATAAGCAGCCATTCGTTGAAACTTTTATTTCATTTTTACACAACTTTAATATGGTTATTAGCATCTTTCTATTGACTTTTAAAATTGAAGTGTCATATGAAACACTATTTAAAATTACTTTTTGTATTATTAATCTGGCCAATTTATAGCATTGGTCAAAGTTGTCATCCAACATGGGATAGAGCTAAAAGTTCAAATATCGTTTGTTCCCCCATTCATTTTCTTGCAAATTCTACTGGTAAGACTGCATTTGACTGGGATTTTGGTGCAGGTTTTTCCGGGCCATCGGCATTTTACCGTGACCCAATGCACGTATGGAACAAATCAGGTTTAAAAATCGTTAAGTATAGATTTTATGGCGCAAATGGTAATTGCATTGATACAATTATGATTTATATTAGAGAGAATCCCAAAGTTTTCTATCACCAATTGTTCAGTAAAAACCAGAATTTCGAAGGTAATAAATTTTGTTTTGTTGTTGATAGTGTAAAAACTCTCGATAGTGCTCAAATTTGTGATTCAAAATTCATTTTTAGCGACGGAAAATCTTATCCAATATTAAATCTTAAAGGTGGAGATACCATTTGTCATAGCTTTTCTGACCCAGCAGGTGGTTACTTCAATTTAAAAATTGAATCTCAAATTTGTAATACATGTTTTAGCATAACTGAAATCGACTCTATCATCCAAGTTTTCCCTAAATTAGGGAAAGTCAATATTCCATTAGCAAAAACTGGTGTTAGCGCTTTCCCTAATCCAACAAAAGGTGTCCTTATAGTAGATTTTGTAAAGTCTTCACAAATTTTCTTGTATTCTCTAGATGGTTCGATGTTATTTTCAGAAAATTACACCCCAGTGAAAATATATTTAGACCTAAGCAAATATGAAAATGAAAATTACGTATTAATTGTTTTTGATGGTTTAAATTATTCCAGACAATTAATTCAAAAACAATAATTTCTTTAATTTGTGATAAAATTTTTAAGGTTGCTTATAACGTTTTTTGGGCTGAAGCAGTGCGCCATCGAAGCCGCAAAACTTTCACTTACAACCAAGGTAATGGGAACGACACACTTTGACAAAAAAAAATAAGCATTGCTAAAGCCCGATATTAACATTTGATTTGCCTTGTAAATGATTAACTAAGAATAAATGTCAAGCGAAGCTGGCCTGTCCGCATAGCCTTTGCCTTCAATTGCTCCCTTACTTTTTTAGTTCACTGATTCGCTGTTTACTTTCAAAATTGTTCATGAACCTTCGGTTTGCTTGTTATTAAAAGTAGGCAAAAAGGCAAAACCAAAAAAATTAACGCTCCTCCTTTCGTTGTGCATACTTCCGTAATCTAGCCATTCAAGCCTACAGATATTTATTTCAAATTTTAATTGGATTGTTTAGTTTTGTTAAAATTAATATTTACCAATGAAATCCCTCTTAAGTATTCTATTGTTATGTAATACTCCCCATTTTTAAACCAAAAGGTTAGAATATTAAGTTAAAATTTTTCATTCAAATATCTTCTTTTTTTTTAATTTCTTTT
>CAMDXE010000043.1 GCA_945878925.1 Chitinophaga pinensis | reverse complement strand
TGTCGCTCATGGCGCCCACCATTCTAACGGCATTATTATTTTGGTTGCGCACAATATAACCTCTATCTACAATATGCGAAATTTCTCGGTTTTTGCGGTAATACCTATACTCGTCTTCCCAATATTCGCAATTTTTATCGGCCAAATGTTCTGTAACTTTATCAATAACCCGCCGTCTATCTTTTAAATGAATATTCTGAAACCAAAAGTCTGTTTCTATATTTTCGGCTTCATCTTTATAGCCAAATAGTTGGCCATAATGAGCAGATCGGTGCATTTTATTTTCAATAATATCCCAATCCCAAAGCACATCTTTGCTGGCTTTCGACGATAATTCGTAGCGCTTGTTGCTTGTATTAATTAATTCGTCGGATCGTTCTTTTTGAAATTTTGTTTTTTCTTCGAGAATGCGCATTTTCGAAATCATCTCATAATTTTCAATAACTTTTAATACCTGAGAGTCGGCTACTTTTTCTTTAAAAAACAAATATTTTTCAAGATATTTCAAGCATTCGGTGTTGTTTTTTTCAAGCTTATAAATTTGGTAAAGAATAAAACTGCATTTAAATTTAAAGATTAAAATATTGTAAGTCTTAGCAATTTTTAATCCGCGTTTAAGTATTTTTTTGGCATCGGCTAATCGGCCTATATTAAAATACATACGGCCAAGTTTATTCAAAGCCATCACCTGACCCAACTGTTCATTCATTTTCTTATGAATACTTATGGACTTCTTTAAATCGTTTTCGGCCTCTTGATATTCATTTTTAAACAAATGCACTTTGGCTCTTCCGTAAATCGAAAACGCTAAGCCTCGTAGGTCGCCCGTTGATGTTTTTATGGCCACCGACTTTAGGATTAATTCTTCTGCTTTTTGAAGTTTATTTTGTTTTAATAAAATGCCCGACAAAGGATTGTAGGCATTCGATTCGAGGTTCAAGTCGCCGATGAGTATAGCGTTTCGAACCGAGTTTTCGTAGGTAAAATAAGCATTGTTTAGATCGCCAAAATATTCATAAATGGTGCCCAACGATTTTTGAACGCGTGCCAAATTATGATAATCTTTAAATTTGAGATAAATGGTTTGACATTCTAACAACAAAACTAAACCCATATGAAAATTATCGGTTTTGTAGTAAAACCCGGCGATATTGTATTTGGCATCGGCAATTCCACGCTTGTCGTTCAAAACCGTAAAATATTTTATGGCTTCTTCCGACAAACTAAGCGAGCGCTTATAATCGCCAATTATCATCGAATACAGCGCAAGTTGATTTAGGCATTTGCCCAAAATAGATTGGTTATTAATGGCCCTGGCTATTTTAAGTGCCGCCTCAACCAGTAGAACGCTTTGGGGTATATTTTTTATGCGCAAGGCATAGGCTTCTTCCAAAAGGAGTTTAACCTTGTTTTTGCCAATTTTAGCAGTAAGTTTCATTATTCACAGGCTTTAGTTAGTTAGGCTAAAGAATGCACAAAATTAAAAAATAGTTCAGGAATGTGTAAATTAAAAATAAATCATAAAAATAAAACCAATATTGGATTTAAATTTTAAGAATTAGTAAGGATTATTTGAATAAATGGACCTTAAATTTTAATAAATCGCGCGGCAAAAATTTGATTTCCCTTAACGATTTTCAGTATATAGCTGCCCGGTTTAATGGTTTCGATATTTAGCGTATTAGAAGTTAACCTTCCCTTACCCATAACTTTTCCATCCATGGCTATTATTTGCCATCCTGCTCCGCTAAAGTCTTTCGAGCCCAAAAGGGTTAATTGATCTTCCACCGGATTAGGCGAAATTTTGAGTGGGAGCTTTGAAAGGGTTCGAAGGGCATTGGTTTTATTAAAATTTAAAGTAATGGTTTGGCCAATTAAAGGCAGGTTGGCAAAAGCCGTATCCGACAAGGTATCGAGCGATGGCGAGGCTGGATTGCCGTAAATAAACCAGGTGCTAAATCCAGTAGAATCAACATAAGTAACCGATGGCCTTAAACTTCCAAACCCTTCGAAACACAAATCAGGGTTTACAATAGCTATGTCACCATAAATCAGATGAACACTGTTTAACGAATCTACCGAAATCTTAACACTTCCGTTGCTAAAGGCTTTAAACAATAAATCGATTTCGTTAAAAAACCCAAAATTCATCCATTCAATTTCGTTGCCACTTGGCGCAACGGTTATCGAAGAAATATTTGGATAGTTAATGGTATCTTCATATCCTCTATCAATCAAATCCCAACCGGTGGCATCTACAATTAAAACTGCCGATACATTGGTTGACGATAACAATAAGATTGACCCATCGGATACAGCCATCGAATCCCAAACGGTTTCGAAAGCCTTTATGGGTTTATTTAATTTTAACACTTCGGGATATTCCTCGTCCAAGGGATCGTCCCAAGCATATTGGTAATAAATTATTTTGCCGGAGGCTAAGGTGTCAAAATTTCCGGGTTTCGAACTGATGGTAATTTGAGCTTGGCTAAGCCCAGTAAGGGTAAGCAATGCTACTAAAAAATATATAATGCGGTTCATCGTTTGTGGGTTGTTTTAAATAAAGTTCAAACATACATAAAATCAAATCCTTTATGTAATTATTTCATTGCCAAGGAACTTAAGAAGGTTAAATAGAAAAATAAATTATCTTTTTTGTCTCGAAATATTCTTCCCTAAAATAGGAATCTAATGGGATTTCATGAATTTTTGTACGCTGGGGGCAAGCGATTTTAAATTCATTTTTTTCGGCGGTTAAATTGCCTCCTTTCAGCAGGATAAAGCCATTTGGTTTATCGTTGTATTTGTCCTTAGTAAGGCTTTTACGAGTCCAGTGATACAAATCGTTTATAGGAGCTACGGCGCGCGATACCACAAAATCGACTCTTAACGACAGCGATTCGGCTCGCGCATGTATGGCTTCAACATTATCAATGCCCAATTGCTCGGCCAAAGCCTTCACCACGTTCACTTTTTTGCCAATGGAATCGACTAAATAAAATTTGCAATCGGGAAAAAAAATAGCCAAGGGCAAACCAGGAAATCCACCACCGGTGCCAATATCCAATATGTTTGTTTTGGGCTTAAAGCTTATAAATTTGGCTATAGCCAACGAATGCAAAATATGCCTTTCTTCCAAATTATCGATATCCTTGCGGCTAATCATGTTCACCATGGTATTGAATTCTTTGAACGATTCGGCCAATTGCCGATATTGTAACAATTGCTTGCTTGTGAGATTCGGAAAGTATTTATGAAGTAATTTCAATGAACTGCAAAATTAAATGATTTTTATTTTTATACCCTAATATGCCGTTAATATCTAAATTTGCCGCATTCATTTTTTAGACCCCACTATTTATGGCTTTAGATCAAACAGATGTTGACGAAAACGAAAAAAACATGTCGTTTTTCGACCATATCAGCGAATTGCGAAGCCATATTATGCGCTCGGTGTTCGCTATATTTATAGGGGCTATTCTGGCCTTTGTTTACCACGATTTTGTAATGAATGATATTATTTTTGGGCCAAAATCAAAAGATTTCATTACTTATAAAATTCTTTGCCATCTCAACAAAGCTGCCTGTTTCGATGGATTCAATTTCACCATAATCAACACCGACGTTACCGGACAATTTATTATGGGCCTGATGGTAGCATTTGTAGTAGGTTTGGTGATGGCCTTTCCTTATGTGCTATACGAATTTTGGCGATTTTTTAGGCCAGCCCTAAAACCCAAAGAACAAAAAAAAACAACTGGTATTATTCTTATTAGCTCCGCATTATTTCTTACCGGCGTGGCCTTTGGATATTATTTATTGGCGCCTTGCTCCTTGTATTTTATGGCCTCTTATAGTATTTCGGACCAAATAAATAATACATGGACTATACAAAGTTATATTTCATTTATGTCGATGCTTACGGTAGCTACGGGTTTGATATTTGAGCTGCCTTTGGTGATGTATTTTTTGGCTAAACTTGGGTTAATCAATTCGGGTTTTTTAAAAAAATATCGCCGTTATGCCATTTTATTTATTGTAATTTTATCGGCCATTGTTACCCCGCCCGATGTGGGGAGCCAAATATTGGTAAGCATTCCCCTATTGATTCTTTACGAAGTTGGGGTGATAATTACGCGGAGGGTTGAAAAAAAAGCAAAATTAGAATCATAAAATAACTTTATTTCGCATTAATAATTATGAAAAACCGTATTGCCATAAGTTGCGACCACGCAGGATTTGAACTAAAACAAAAACTTTTAACCCATTTTAATGATCAATACGATTTTAAAGATTTTGGGTGCTTCTCGGACAACTCAGTCGATTACCCCGATTTTGTACACCCCTTGTCTATGTCGGTTGCCAATGGTCAATACGAGTTTGGAATTGTTATCTGTGGCAGTGGAAATGGCGTATGTATGACGGCCAACAAACATCAAAATATTAGAGCAGCATTGTGCTGGACTGCCGAACTCGGTGAACTTTCGCGACTGCATAATGACGCCAATGTTATTTGTTTGCCTGCTCGTTTTATTACCGAAAATACGGCCTTTGATATTGTCTCTATTTTTTTAAGCACTGCTTTCGAAGGCGGTCGTCATAAAAATAGGGTTAAAAAAATTGGCTTAATGTAATTGAATTAGGCTCGAGTGGATCGAACCATTCTATTTTTGCCATGTATGTCTTTTATTATTAACGAATCTTTGAATGGGTTGGTGTTTAATAAATTGAGTACATCGTTGGCAAACGATTCATGAACTTCGAAAAATAATAACCCTCCGGGATTCAATAAATTTTCGGCATGCGCAATGATGGCCTTATAAAATTGAAGGGGGTCGTCGTTGCAAAACAAGGCCAAATGTGGTTCGTATTTTAATACATTTAGGGGAATGGTATTGGCAGTATCTGAAGGAATATATGGGGGATTGCTAAGGATGACATCGAATTTTGATTGAAATAATAAACCAAAATCAGGGTTCAATACATCGGCCTTCTTAAAGGAAATTGAATCCTTTGCCAACAATTGCTTACAATTTTGCCTAGCTATATCAAGCGCTTCATCCGATACGTCAACCGCTGTTATCGAACAATGTGGTTTTAGTTTTTTGATGCTAATGGCTATGCAACCGCTTCCTGTTCCAATATCTAAAACCGAACAGGCGTCACTTTTTATCTCATTGCATACAACATGCACCAACTCTTCGGTTTCGGGCCTGGGAATTAATACCGACGAATTGACCTTAAAAATTTGATCGCAAAACCAAGCCTTACCTACAATATACTGAAAAGGTTCATGCAATTTCAAGCGCTCAACTGTGGCTTCGATTTCCAATGTTTGGGCTTGCGAAATTTTATGCTCTGGATGGGTAATAAAAAATAATTTGGGTTTGTTTACAATAAAATCCAAGCACAAATTCCACAAGCCGTTTATTTCGTTAGCCGAATAAATAGCCTTTAGTTGATCATAAAAAAAGAGTCGGATTTGGCTATAGGTCATTCAGTTTACAAATAACGGTCTAATCCTGCTTATTTTTGCGACGTTGACCCAAGATGAAATGTATATGGCCCGATGTTTGAGTTTAGCTCAGTTAGGGTCGGGCCATGTTGCGCCTAATCCTAAAGTAGGGGCTTTAATTGTTTATAAAGATACCATTATTGGCGAAGGCTATCACCAAAAATATGGTGGCCCACATGCCGAAGTAAATGCCATTGCTTCAGTAAAGGTTAAAGAACAGCTCAAGGACTCAACCTTATACATTAATTTAGAGCCATGCTGCCATTGGGGGAAAACCCCACCCTGCACCGAATTAATCATAGCATCGGGCATTAAAAAGGTCAAGATTGGAAGCCTCGACCCTAACCCACTTGTGGCAGGCAAGGGACGAGATCAGTTAATAAATTCGGGCATAAGCATTAGCACGGGATTGCTCGAACCTGAGTGCAAATCGCTAAACGCATCGTTTTTCGAACAATTCGATTCGGCCAAAACCTTGAATTTTTGCATTAAATGGGCCGAAAGTTTGGATGGATTTATGGGCTTAGAAACCTATGAGCCAAATGAAAATAAAGAATTATCAAATGGATTGGTCAAACGCTTTGTTCATAAATTAAGAAGCCAGACCGATGCCATTTTAATTGGCACAAATACCGCACTTACCGACAACCCTTTATTGAATAATCGCTATTGGTTTGGATCGTCGCCAACGGCTGTAATTGTTAACAAAACACTTAAAATACCTTTGACATTGGCGGTTTTTAATACCGGCCAAAAGGTAATTATACTCAACGATACCAAGGAAGAAACAATTGGCAATGTGGTGTATTTGAAAATTGATTTTAGCACAAACAAAACGTTTTGGAATAGCACCAACACCGCATTGCTAGGCTTAGGAATACGCTCGCTGCTTATTGAAGGCGGCCGCCATACTATTGAGTCGTTTTTCGAAACAAAATTTTCATGCCTCATCTATAAAATCATGACCCCTACAAAATGGCGAAATGGCATATTAGCTCCTAAAACAAAGGGAAATAGGACCAATTATTTTCATTTAGGCGATAACCGAATCGAACTTTATTGTGTGTAATGCTGTTCGATCGCACTTTTAAAACTATAAGCAAAACCAACGAATCGGTTTATACCGAAAAAGGCAGTCGTTTTATAAGCATGGCCTTCCCTGTGAGCAACGAAGCTACAGCGAAAATACATTTGGAGGCCCTAAAATTAAAGTACCCCGATGCAAGCCATCACTGCTATGTTTGGCTATTAAATGCCGACAAATCATCCAAGAGGCTTTACGACGATGGCGAACCCTCGAATACAGCAGCTAGGCCCATTCTAAAACAAATAAATTTACTGGATTTAACCAATATATTAGTAGTGGTGATACGGTATTTTGGTGGCAAAAAATTAGGAATTCCAGGCCTTATTGCGGCTTATGGAATGGCCGCCAAACTGTGTTTAGAAAATTGCGAAGTGGTGGCTGCCACCCTATTGGATTATTACAAAATTGAAACAAATTTTGAAAACGAACACTTGATTTATAACCTTGCCCGACAGCATTCGGCTACGATAATAGAAACAGATCGTTTACAAAGCATAATCATCACATTGTCAATTAATGGCTCGAGCACCGAAGAATTTCTAAGGGATTGTAAAAAGTTCATTAATTTTGAAATCACGTACCTAAAAACAGCCCTATGAAATATTTCACCTTAGCTGCATTAGTTGTTCAATCCCTATTTTGCTTTTCGCAAATTAATGAAGAACCTACCGAAATTCATTTTTTACCTACCCAGGCCTCATACATTTCATTAAATGGCGATAAGTCATTTAAAACAAATGACGATCTGAAATTATACCTGGAATCAAAATATTTGAAACCAAACATTAGCAACCAATCCTTGCAATTGGCTTTTACCAAACGTTCGCCCATTGGCACTCACATACGTTTCGACCACTTTATAAATAATAAGCCTGTCTTCCAATCCTTTATACAAGCCAGTTTTAATCTGCAAGGTCAACTCATTTTGATTGCGACTTCAGTTGATCCATTTTTTTATATTGATGTCAATCATTATCTACCCGAAAAGGAAGAGCTTTGGATAAATACCAATTTTGGGCTAAGGCCAGGCTACAAGGTATCAGCTTGGGATAGCATTAACAAAAATTACCGAACCAATTACTATGATGTTTATGATCAATTGATTTTAAGCCACAATCCACAACTGTATTTACACTCGCCCGACAGCATAGTTTCGGCCATGGTATATTTACCAAATCCCATTGTGGCTACCAACCAAAATTATGGCGGTCCATATAGCGATAACGGCGATAAAACCAATGCCGAACTCACCAATGCTAGAGCAAAAGTGAACTTAAAGCTTAAATTTAACAATGGAAAATTTGAGCTTTCGGATAGTTTAATTCAACTTAAAGATTTGAATGCGCCAAATATTGAAGTTATTCAGCCGACGGATAGTTTTTTAAACTATACCCGCGACCAATCGGGGTTCGAAGACGTCAATGTATTTTACCATCTTAGCAACTATAGCACCTATTTAAAAAAAATAGGTTTTTCGAACCTCTTAGATTCGCTATTAGTAGACCCTCATGGTGCGAGTGGAGATGATAATAGTTTTTTGGAACCCGAAAAATATCCATACCAAATTGAATATGGCACCGGAAATGTGGATGATGGAGAGGATGGGCAGGTTGTAGTTCACGAATTTGGTCACACCTTATCGGTTATTGCTTCGCCAAAAACCACGTTTGGTGCCGACCGTTTAGCCATGGAAGAAGGGCAAGCCGATTATGTGAGCATGACGTATTCAAGAAGCCTTAGCCCAAACAAACCCAATCAGGTTTTTAGTTGGGATGGACACAATGAATTTTGGACAGGCTTTAAAACCAATGTTGCTATGCTTTATAAAAATCGAAAAGGGAATACCGATATCGATCGCGAAATATGGTCGACGGCCTTAATGTGTATTCATGATAAATTAAGAAACACAAAAAGCGATAGCCTGATATTTTCATCCTATTATTTGCAAACTTCTAATAGTAGCATGCCTCAGATGGCTAGAATTATACTGAAGATTGACAGCCTGCTTTTTTCGGGCAAGGATGTTGGAAAAGTTTGGCAATGTTTTACCGATCAAGGCATTTTAGATTCGGTACCTGCCAATATAGGGCTGCCCGCTATTGATAACACGCCAATAAAATTTAAGAACACTTATGCATTTAGCCAAGGAATAGGCAAGGCAACGTTAGTATTCGCAAATCCGAAGTATTGGCAGGACATCGAAATCTATAATAGTTTAGGGCAAAAAATCAGGACTATAGCTATTGATAAAGAAATAATATTGAGTCCCGAAGACTTTCAATCTGGCATTTATTATATAAAAATAAAATCGGCGCAGGGTTTACAGCACACCATAAGCAAACTGATACGTTACTAAATTTTAATTAGGCCACCCGAATGGAGAGCCTTGAAGAAACCACAACGGGTTCGTATTTATGAAATACATTTACGGCGTTGATTTCCACTAATATTTTTTTCTGAATGTTTAAATTGGTGTTATGAACCAAAGCTTTCAGTCTATAAATATCAAACAACCACCACATCATTCCTCCTCCTAAAGTAATCCAAAATAAAATTTGCATGGGCCAATTGCCTAAAAATGCATAATGAGTACCTGGAAAAAACAAGAGGCATATATAGGCAAAAAGCAAGGGTCTTCTTTTTTCTAGGTATTTTTTTTGAAATTTCAATTGCTTCTCTTTTGAAAGCTTAGCCAGTTCAAATTTTATTATAGGGCTCAATGAGCCTACTAATGAGGGGTCTAAAAAAATGGTATGTTTACGCGTTTTAACCAAAATTTTAAAATAATGGCACAATTGTAATCATTGTGGATAAAATATGTAAATCTTTTTTGCAAAATAAAAACAAATCTTATTCACACTTCAAAAAAAACAAAAGCTTAGTGCCTATCACATAGCTTCGCCAGTCATGTTGAAGGATTATTTTTTTTTCGCCTCAAAAATTTGGTCAATCGTCCTACTTTTGCACCTTCGCATTAAACATGATTGAATTTGTCATAAATTTATTAGGAACCGACCCAAAAGCAACCCTCTTACTTGTTTTAAATATTATTATTATGGAGAGCTTGCTTTCTATAGACAATGCTGCTGTATTGGCTTCGATGGTAATGGATCTCCCAAAACATCAAAGAAAAAAGGCTCTTTTCTACGGCATGGTTGGTGCCATTGGGTTTCGAATCGTATGCCTGTTTTTGGCTTCCTATTTGTTGCAAATTTGGTGGATTGAACCAATAGGTGGTTTCTACCTTATTTTTTTAGTCATTCATTATTTTAACAAGAAAAATAAGCAAGCCGAAACTAAAATTATTAAGAAAAAAACAAAGACCTTTCATGTATTATCCTCTTTGATTACGCCGTTTGTGGCCACTGTTTTTATGATTCAGCTTATGGATTTGGCGTTTTCGATCGACAATGTATTAGCCGTTGTGGCCTTTACTAAAAACATGAGTTTAATAATTTTGGGCGTGGTTATTGGTATTATCACGATGCGATTTGTAGCCACTTGGTTTATAACCCTTATGGCGAAATATCCTTTTTTAGAAACGTCGGCCTACATCATAATTGGCGTATTAGGATTAAAACTCGGGGCTTCGTTAATCACACACTACTATCCCGATATGGCCATACTCAAATACATTGGCACCGGAGGTCATATAACTCATGAAGCAAAAGAAAAAGTCGACCAATTGTTTTCAATTTTCACTTTGCTAATATTCTTTGTGCCATTAGTAGGTTCACGTTTGATCGTTCAATCAAAACGCAGTAGAAAAATAAAGGACTAAGCCATTACTTTGTTAAGGGCCTCGGTAATGCTTTGAATATTCTGCAAATTCATGCACTTGAAATGCCCTTTAGGACAGCTTTCATGCCCCAGCTTATGACAAGGACGACATTTTAGATCAGAAACTTGGCTGTTATAATACCCTATTTCATTTGCCCCATAATAAGGACCCATCCCAAATTCGGGAACGGTATTGCCCCAAAGGGCTATAATTGGTTTTTGGAGTGCTGCAGCAATATGCATCATGCCTGTGTCGTGGGTTATTACTGCTTGGCTTAAGGCTAGCACGCCAGCACTTTGGTTGAGCGAGAGTTTACCCGACAAATCAATCACCTTGCCTTTATGCATAGCTCCTAAAAGTTCTCCTGTATGCTTATCCTCTTTGCCTCCTAACAGCACAATGGTGTAGTTTAGTTGGTGTACCAATGCTGACAATTTATCAAGAGGCATTCGTTTTGTGGCGTGTTGCCCACCAATGGCCAAGGCGATAAAATTTAATTGCGGAGTTATTTCTGTGGCATCATAAATTTCGGAAGACGCACTTGGATTGAAATAATCCAAGCCTCTTTGGTCATTCTTAACATCTAATGCCATTACTGTTTCAAAATAACGATCGACGATATGCAAAGTCGGCATTGCATTTATTTTGAATTGCGTTAATAAAAACTTTCTGAAATTTAATTTATCGACAGAGTAGACCTTACTTTTCCCAAAAAGTTTAATAAAAAAGGTTCGGAGATTGTTTTGCAAATCGATAATGTAATCGAATTTTTGAGCATTTATATCCCTTATCGTCTGTGATAAATTAGGCTGAAGTACCCAAATTTTGTCGATATATTTATTTTCGGTAAGCAGTCCTTTATGCGCTAGCTTGCATAAATAATGAATTTCTGTTTTGGAGGGCAACTGCATTTTCATACATCTCACCACCGGCGTAGTTAATACTATATCACCAATAGAACTAAAACGAATGATGAGTATTTTCAAATTATTGAACTATTTATTTATAAAAAATTTGATTTCGATAAATTCCGAACACTACCAAATGTCTCCATTAATATTTAGGGGTGTATACTAAACTGAATTCGGGGCAAAAATCGTTGAAATTACCCTAAATAAGTCAACCAAATTTTACCATAACTTCGTTTAATTAATTATGACAATGACCAAACTAAAAATATTAATGGCGTTTTGCGCTTTAAGCCTGTCAACTTATGCATCCGTTGACGACTCCACAGGTGTGATTTTGAGGGATGGCAAAGTTTTTATCTTGCATAAAGTTGAAACAGGGCAGGGCATATTTGGGGTTGCAAGGCGTTATAAAGTAGATTGGGTGAATGTAAAATCGGCCAACCCAGGATCCGATTCAAAATTATTGCCAGGGCAAACTCTTTTAGTACCAACAGGAAAAACGGAGAAACAATTTTTTGGCAACAAAGCCCCTTCCTATTCAAAAATCCCATATCAATATTCGAAACCGCTTAAGATTCCGGTTATTAAAACCGAAAAAAATCCTGAAAAAATTACTGTTGACAACTCAACTAAAGAAACCTTTACACATAGCTATACCATTATAAAAGGCGAAACACTTTACAGCGTTGCCAATAAATTTAATACTACGCCCGATTTTTTGATTCAATTAAACAAACTTAACACCGACAAACTTGATGAGAACCAGCAGCTTTTGGTTCCTATTTCGAATGCCAAAGACGCTGCCTTATTGATAAAAGCAAAGGAAATTGAGGCCGAAAAAATTAAGCTCGAAATAGAGGAAACGGCTCAAAAACTTGCCTTAGAAAAAAAACGTTTACTACTCCCGCCCGACTCTCTTAAAACCTTGGCAACCGAACCGGCTGTTAAAATAGTTGAAGAAAAAAAAGTAGAACTAAAACCCATCAATGCCAAAGCAGAATACACCATAATTATCGAAAATTTTCCTGAATATGATGTCGAAAAAGTAACCGAAACCGGCATGGGTAAACTGAGCAATGACCCTAAAATTAATCAAACTAAAGACTGGGTTATTCATCACAATGCACCCGAAAATACAATTATACTCATTACAAACCCTGCAAATAACAAGACCGTTTATGCCAAGGTGGTCAAAAATTTTAAGCGAACCGATGCCGATCCCCTTATCATTTTTGTAACAAAAAACACTGCCGACTATCTCGAATTGAACAAAAAAGACAAATTTGCCCTAAAATTAAGTTTTGCAAAATAAACGAAGTCAATACCCCTTTCTTTTATTCAAAATCACCTTAATTCTTTTTATGGCATCCTTGCCATGGTCGAGGGCGCTATCAAGCATATTCACAGGTGTATTATTATTTTTGGCATTTGCCGAAATTTTTGTTAACCGGATAAAATTAGTCCGCAACTTTGGTTTTTACTGCTTAATTGGTCTTGTTTTTTTGTGTATTCTCGATGGGTTTAGAGCCGATTCGATAGCACAATGGCTTGCCTATGTAAACATTAAGCTTCCATTGATGCTTCTGTCCTTTGCGATTTTAGTATTTAATTCAAAAATTTCAGAGCAATTTTTAAAAGAAATATCCATATACTTTTGCTTAGCTATAACCAGTACCAGCATAGCAAGCGCTACTAATTATTGGTTAAATTATAGTACCCTCAACGCTTTAGTACTCCAATCGAAACCTATACCCATTTTAGGCGAAATACACCATATTACCTTTTCGGTTTTTTGCGCATTTGCCGTTTTTGTATCTTTATATTATGCCATAACAAACCGCATTAAATGGCTATGGATTATTGCCATTTTAAATTTAATTGGCTTGCATATTCTTACTGCACGCACTGGCTTACTAGGCTTTTATTTTGCATCAATCCTTCTGGGAATAGTATATATAAAGAATAATTCAGTAAAAATGAAATGGATTGCTTTAAGTGTCCTAGCCATTTTAATACTTCCCCTCGTCGCTTTTTTTAGCTTTAATTCATTTCACAACCGCGTGGTAAATTCATGGGTTGATATTAAAACTATTCTTCATAAACACGATGCCAATTACCAATCGCTGGGCATGCGCATTGAAGCCTCCAAAACCGCCATCGACTTAATAAAAAAACACCTTTTGCTTGGGGTTGGTTGCACAAATCTTAACGAGGCTATGGCTATACAATACGAAACAAATCACACCAATCTGTTTATTGAAAATCGCATCTTACCTCACAATCAATTTATCTTAGAAACTGCTATTCATGGAATTGGTGGCCTCTTGTTATTGCTATTGTTTTTTGCCATGCCTTTTATTTATCCGTTCAAAGAATGGCCGGTGTTGTTTGTAGCCCTTTGGGCTTTACTTTTTTTCGCCTCCATGTTCGAGTGTATTTTCGATAGGCAACACGGGATAATATTGGTTTCGGTATTTTGGTTTTTATATTTCGAAAAGCGAAATCATTTAGTCAATTAAGATTAGTGCGAATCGTTGAATGTACATTTCAAGCTTAATTAAAAAAACGGCCTTACATTTGTGTTAAAATTATCACAAATATTTTGATTAAATCTTTCCGGAGTTTGTATTATTTTTGATTATTAATGAAAAAACAAATTAGCTTTTGTATCCTATTTCTCCTATGGTTTCTGCCTTTTGGTTTAGCCCAAGAAAAAGGCAATGAATCGGATACTAAGTCTAACAAGGGCGAAACTGCTAAGAAATTTTTTATATCTATTTACACCTCTACTTATCTCGATTTTATTATTTCGCCCTTAACCATTCATTATACAGCCACTGGCAATTTCGACATTAATGGAAACCCAACGTTTAAAGACATCCCCTACCAAACCCAAGAATTAAATATTGTTTCCTTAGGAATTGAACCCCGATACAATCTTAAAGAATTTGATGAAAATTCGGCCTTGTCTATCAGCGCTCCTATTAGTTTCGGAATTGGAAACTCCTTTTCGGCAGCAAGTGATAATTTGATAGTAAGGGGCATTAACGGATTTGGATCTTTACAAGTGCCACTATTATTAAAACTAACCGTTGGCAACAGTTCGACCTACACTACCCAAAAAGACTATGGATTTAGCGCAGGTATTGGTGCCGAACTAAATAAAATTGGATTAATAAATTTAACGAGCGAGCCTAATGGCTTTAATAAAGCATTTGTCCTGCCGTGTTTTAGTGCTGGATTTACCTTTATGAGAAACGAGGGACCTATGGAAATAAATTTCAAATATGCTTTTGGCTCCATAAAAATACAAGAAATAGATGGGCAAGGCCGAAGTTTATTGCTGGCACAGCGAACCACACGTGCCCAAACGCTTAAACTTTCCTGGGTTTACTTGCTGAGTTACTAGAGCTTTTATTTAGTGCAAATAAATGGAATGGATTTAAAAAAGTCTAATCCTGAGTTTTTAATCTTCTAGAGCACCCTCCTGTTAATCTCCATAAAATCAATCAGCCTTTCGCCAAGCAATTTAGTTGAACAGATGTCAACAGTTTCGCTAGTGTTTTTATTTAAATTTTTGCAGCCAACATGCCTACCCATTCATGAAGCAGTGCTTCCCAACCAAGCAAAGCCGATGTTTTTGGCATAAAATAAGTCGTAAAATCATAGGAGGTTTCCTTAATTCGTTTTAGTTTAAAATCAACAGGATAGCAATCGACGATTAATCCAAGCGAATTAAAAATTTTAGCGCTCCGTGGCATATGTAAGGCCGAAGTAATAAGCAATCTATTTTTCCCAATATTATATTTTTGGATTATTTCTTTCGAATATTTGGCATTTTCGCTGGTGTTTCGCGCTTCCGATTCCACTATGATATCTTTTTCAGGAATTCCCATTTGTATCCAAAATTTTCGAATATAGTTGGCCTCTTTTAGATAAGGCGGAAATACATTTGCCGAACCTCCGCTGATGATTAGTTTTTTAACCCGACCATTTCTGTAAAGCAATATTGGCTCTGTAATTCGTTCGGCTGCTTCGCTAAATTGCAAGGAACGCGAAAAACTATCGTATCCTGCTGCACCTGAAAGCACTATGGCGCAATCGTATATTTTCCCTTCGGCAATTGGCCTAAATGGCATCTCATAGCGCTCCAAACATTTTTCTAAAACAAAAGCATTAGTCAACACAAAGCACATAAGTATCCATAAACCAAGGACATATTTTCTTTTTTTGGCATTTTTCATTCTCCAAACAAAAAATAATCCTACGAATATCCACAGCAAGGGATTCAGAAAAATGGCTACAAATTTTGATACTATAAACATAACAGAATGAATTAATAAACAGTGAACGCTAATGCGTTTGGCAAAATAACACTTGATAGCCCTCAATACCAACTAAAATCTTAATTTTGCCGCTGTGCAAAGTGTAACCTGGAAATGCCCATCGAATATTGCCCTCATTAAGTATTGGGGGAAAAAAGGAAATCAATACCCTGCGAATCCATCTTTAAGTTTTACACTTACCAATTGCCACACCATAACCACTTTAAGTTTCGAACCTAAGGAAGATGATGGCACGCTGTTGCTGTCTTTTTCCTACGATGGAGCGCCAATGCCGTT
>CAMDXE010000042.1 GCA_945878925.1 Chitinophaga pinensis | reverse complement strand
ATCCCTAGGCCAGCATCCTTCTTTTTTGAAGCCTCGCTTTTTAAGGAAGCGGTTACTTCATATTTTGTTAAATTGAGTTCGGGAATGTGTAAGGAAGAAGCAAAGGATTGCTCGCTTTTATTTTTTACCACATATTTACCATTTTCAGTAATAAATAAATCGTTCATAGAATTGCGCTGTTCCCATTTGCCCGATAAGGTAGAAAAATCATCTTCTGACACCAAAACGTCAAACTTCCCAATAACGGATTGCGCTTTTAAATTTAATTGACTAAAAAGTACTGTTAATAGTAAAATTAACCTCATTTTTGCAGGGTTGTTAAATCACAAAACTAAGGTTATTTTAAGATAAAAATGTCAAAACTCTGGAAACTGTTTATTATTAGTTTAAGTCTGTGGTCGTGCGACAACGAAATAAAAATAGCCGCTCCTTGGAAAGAAACCATGGTGGTTTATGGCTTGCTCGACCCCGCTGCTGAGGTAAACTATATTCGGATTCAAAAAGCTTTTTTGGACCAAGCAGGTCATGCCTTTCAATATGTGAATACAGTCGATTCTATTTATCCCGACGCATTAGATGTGAAACTTATGGTACGCAAGAATGGGCAATTAATCGATTCGATTTTTCCAAAATTGATAGATGGTAACAGCGAAGGCATAGCTAAAGATACGGGTTTATTTGCCAACAGCCCTAATTACCTTTATAAAATTACGGAGCGTATAAAAGACTCGCGACTGATTACAGGAGGGCGTGAAGATTACGAATACCAATTGAAGGTTAGAAATAAAACCACGGGATATGAATGTTCGTCGAAAACGCTCACAACAGGCCTATTGGAATCCATCTCGCCGGTGAGCGACAATTTATCACCCATTACCATCAACGACAAGACGAATTCATATATATCGGTGTATTACCGTGAAGGGCGTAATGTTAAAACTTACGATCTTGTGTTGCGCTTTTGGTATAAGGAAGTATTGCTAAGTGATACCAGTAAAAAAGAGGTTAAATTTTTGAATTGGGAAATATTTAAGAATAAGGCTACCCATTCGTTGAACGGATACGAAACCGAGTTGTTTGCCGTTTCGGGCAGCATATTTTACGAAATATTGAATGCAAGCATTAAACCAAATAGCCTTGTTAAGAGAGAAGCTCTTTATTGCGATGTAGAATATTATGGAGCGGGCGAAGATTTGTATACATTTATACAAGTAAACCAACCGTCGTTGGGCATCGTACAAAAAAAACCTGAATACAGTAATATTTATAATGGTTTAGGGATATTTTCATCAAGGTATGTAACTAGGATTAAAAAAATTCCGGTAAGTTCGGATATGAAAAAAACACTCAAACTATCTACTTATACTAAAGATCTAAATTTTTAGAAAAATCAATGAGCCTTAGTGGCGCTTATCCAGTATTTTAAGCGTTTTTTTGACAGCATTTCGGTCTGAATTAAATGAACGGTTGGCGTCTGTAGGTTTTTATCGATCAAATTTGCCATGAGCAAATTGTTTTCTGAAGTAACCCAAACATGGTCGTAAAGCAAGGTATTATCATTCTGTTTTAATATATATTTAAAAAGCGTTTCGGCATCTTTCGAATTGCCTTTGAATCCTTTTTTTGCAAGGGTGGCCATGGGTATACCTATTTGGCTGAAGCTTTTTTGTTTTACTAATCTAAGCGGGTAAAGGGCTACAGAATCTACAAGCGGTATAAAGTTGGAGTCGGGGATAATATTTGCATAAATTAGTAAGCCTATTAGGGGTTCTTCACAATTGGTCATTAAATTTACGCCTTTGTGCACAGGGCCCATTTTATTCTTCGAATCAAATTCGATATAAACCGAGGCCGTATCGCCAGGCAGGAGCTCGCTTTTGGACCATTGCGGCGCAGTGCATCCGCAAGTAACCGATACATGACTAATAACAAACGGTTGGGTGCCAATGTTTTGATAGTGAAAGCGATGAATGCTTATGCTGCCCTCTACAATATTGCCAAAATCAACCGATCGAGATTTGAATTCTACTTTGGGTTGTGCAGCAAGATAAAAGGTAGCTAAGACAAGACATAGGGTGAAACTGTTTTTCTGAATCATTACTTTTGCTAAATGGATTCAACAAATATACTCGTTAGCATAAACGCGTCAAAAAAAATAGCGATTCTTACTTTAAATCGGCCCAAAGAATTGAATGCTTTGAGTTATGATTTTTTGAATGAAATTTTTCAGGCCTTAGATTTACTTGATAAAAATGAGGGAGTGAATTGCATAATTCTCACAGGCTCGGATCGAGCATTTGCGGCAGGGGCCGATATTAAGGCACTTGCCCAACAAAGCCCCTTAGGTATATGGAAAATGGACATGTATGGCCTTTGGCAGAATTTAAAACAAATAAAAAAACCCTTGATAGCAGCCGTTTCTGGCTTTGCTTTGGGAGGAGGCTGCGAATTGGCCATGATTTGTGATATGATAATAGCGGCCGAAAATGCCCAATTTGGTCAGCCCGAAATAAAGTTGGGAATCATGCCGGGAGCAGGAGGTACCCAGCGATTGCCCCGTTTGGTGGGTAAACTTAAAGCCATGGAATTGGTGCTAACCGGTACTTTTATTTCTGCTACCGAGGCTTATCGAATAGGAATGGTAAATAAAGTAGTACCCAATGAAATGTTAATTTTTGAAGCTGAAAAAACGGCTACTCTTATTGCTTCCCAATCCACTACTGCTGTGCAAATGGCCAAAGAAAGCATTCTTAAATCCTTTGATATGGGATTGAATGAGGGGCTTGCTTTTGAAAGAAGAAATTATATGATGTGCTTTGATACGGAGGAGCAGAAAGAAAAAATGAATGCTTTTTTGGAGAAGTAATATTTTTGGCCGGAGGCCTGGTTTATTCATCACTCGCAAGATGCGAGCGATAGCGGGTTATTTTGATGCCTCAGTGCAAAAAGAAAGGATGAAAGCTTTTTTGAAGCAATAATTAATTTTATTTTACAATCAACACAGGTATATTTACCTTATGTCTCACCGCATCTAGCGTGGTACCAAAGATCAAATCCTTAAAAGCCTTGTGTCCATGAGCTCCCATTACTAAAAGATCGCAATTGTGTTGGTTCACAATTTCAGGAATGCCTTTTTTAGGATTTCCAAATCCAAGTTGAATATGGATTGTAAATCCTTTTATTTCTAGTTCGTGTTTATATTTTTCCAGATTTTTTTGGTCCGATTCGGTTTCCAAATCTTCAATTTCTTGGCCCATGATTCTGGCTCCTGCTGTTTCTACAATATGGATTAAAATGTATTCGGCATTTTTTCCTCCCTGAGCAATAGCATGGCTCAGCGCTATGCTGTCGCTTTTGCTGAAATCAACCGTAACGGCAATTCGTTTATATTTTGACGATTCGCCAATGATTAAATCGGCTGGCAAACCATCGGGCACACTTTTATTTGTTTGTTTGGTTTTGCGTAGTAAGGGGAATAAGGTGATATAAATTAAAAGCAGTGCAGCGCCTAAAGCAATTGGAATTATTGTAAAATAAATAAGAGTGGGGTTGGGGCTCGATGAAATCCAATCAAGCAGGGTATCGATCACTAATTTTGCATTGAGCGAAACAATGATTATAGCCACTAGCCATGCTGCTATTTTTACCCATAATTTATTAGCAAATTTGCCCATTTTGTGTTTATCACTTGTTAAATGAATGAGCGGAATAACGGCAAATCCCAATTGCAAACTTAAAATAACTTGACTCAAAATAAGTAATTTTCCGGTGGCTCCCTCTCCTAAAATAAGAAGGGTTAAAAAAGCAGGTACAATAGCCACCATTCGGGTTATCAATCGGCGCAACCATGGTTGAATTCGTAAATTTAAATAGCCCTCCATAACTATTTGACCCGATAGAGTGCCGGTTAAGGTTGAGCTCTGGCCTGCGGCAATTAAGGCTATGGCAAATAAAATAGGAGCAAATCGATTGCCCAATACATCGCTAAGCAAATGATGAGCATCTTGAATTTCAGACACATCGTTATGGCCGGTAGAATAAAAGGCCGAAGCAGCCAAAATTAAGATAGCGGCATTTACAAATAATGCCATATTAAGGGCAATAGTGGTATCGATAAAATTAAATTTAATGGCCTCCTTAATGCCTTTTGGCGAACGGTCGATTTTTCGAGTTTGCACCAGCGACGAATGCAAATAGAGGTTGTGTGGCATAACCGTAGCGCCAATAATTCCAATGGCTATATATAAAGCTCCATAATTTGTGATGGAAGGTATAAATCCTTTCACTAAATCGTCGGCATGGGGTTGGGCAAAGATCAGTTCGGCAATAAATGCTAGCCCAATAGTAGCGATTAATACAATGATAAAAGCCTCCATTTTACGAATGCCATTGCGCTGCAAAACAAGTAGCAATAAAGTGTCGACAACGGTTATTGAAACGCCATAAATAAGCGGAAGCCCAAATAATAGTTGAAGGCCAATGGCCATTCCCAAAACTTCGGCCAGATCGCAGGCGGCAATGGCAATTTCGGCCAATATCCAATTTAGGTAATTAACAATGGGAGGGTAGGTGGCTCGTGAGGCCTGTGCCAAATCTAAACCACATACCAAACCAAGTCTGGCACTCAAACTTTGAAGCAATAATGCCATAAGATTGCTCATAACCAAAACCCAAAGCAGGCTGTAGCCAAACTGACTGCCGCCGGCAATATCGGTGGCCCAATTTCCTGGGTCCATATAGCCAACACTAATGAGGTAGGCTGGGCCAATAAAGGCAAAGAGTTTTTTCCAAAATGTGGGCTTGGTGGTGGTATCTACACTCGCGTTAACTTCTGATAAGGATTTGCCGGTGAGTGTAACCATTCGAATTAGTTTGACTTTGCGTAAATTTTACGATTGCAAATTTAAAGACTTTAGCTACACGAAATGATATTGTGATTTTATTAAAACGGCTTAAGGTTTTGCACTTAATTTTCGTGCCATCAAATAATTTACTCCTTTATTTTTGTAAATTGGATGATCGTTTTTTGCTTTCAACAGCATATTAAATAAATGGGCTGTAGCTACTGCATCACCCTCGGCTCTGTGGCGGGCCGAATTTGAAATGCCAAGCGAATCGCATAATTTCCCTAGACTGTAGGAAGGTTTTCCGGGTATTAATTTTCGACTAAGTTTAACCGTACATAAGGTTTCTCTTTGGTATTCATACCCTAAGGACGCAAACTCTGCTTTAATAAAGCCATAATCAAAACCCACATTGTGGGCTATAAAAATTCGCCCCGAGGTGAGTTCAAGAATGCGATTGGCTACCTCATGAAATTTTGGCGCCTTAGCCACCATAGCATTGGTAATGCCCGATAATTTGGTATAAAAGTATCCAATTGGGCATTCAGGATTAATTAAAGTGCTAAATTTATGAACCACACTAAGTCCATCGTGAACAACAATACACAAATCAATGATTCTCGACGATCGTGCGTCAAATTTTCCTCCACAGGTTTCAATATCAATAATGGCAAACATGAATGATACAAAAGTCGGGAAAAGATTTTTTTAATTTTATATAATAAAAAAAAACCTTCGAAAAGTTCGAAGGGTTTTTAGGAATTTTTTGTGATCCCGCTGGGATTCGAACCCAGGACCACTACATTAAAAGTGTAATGCTCTACCAGCTGAGCTACGGAATCCTTAAAAGTGGGGCAAAAATACTATTAAATTTCACCAATGTCAACTAAGTTTTTTAAAAAAAATAATGGATTGAAATATTTGCTCAAATATCCTTATTGTGGCTTTAAATTATACTGAAATTCAGCGTATTGAAATGTGAAACTAGATTTAGATTATTCTGCCATTTTAACTAAATCCTACTCGCAAATTGAAAGATTACTTTCTTTTATGTTTCATTAAGCGAAGCGTTTTTATAGAATGAAGCTAATAAGTCGTACCGATTAAATAAGATCGAGGTCTAATTAAAGCAAGTACACGTTTATTCACAGCTTTTATTTTTCGGAAAAGTGTAATTTTATTTGAGCGAAATACGGCTTTATTTTCAAAAAATAATCAAGATTCCATGCCCCAATTCTATTACTTTCGCAAGCAAATATAAGCCCAATGCAAAACCAGTATATAAGCGAAAACAAAGCGCGTTTTTTAGATGAATTATTCGAAATATTAAGAATACCGAGTATTAGTGCCGATAAACAATTTGCCGGAGAAGTGCGCAAAACAGCCGAATTTGTTAAAGAAAAATTAATAGCCGCTGGTGCTGAGAATGTGACACTTGAAGAAACCAATGGAAACCCCATTGTTTATGGCGATAAATTGATAGACCCTAAATTGCCTACGATTTTGGTATATGGGCACTACGATGTTCAGCCATCGGTACCCGACGAATTGTGGACAACACCTCCGTTTGAGCCCACAGTGAGAGATGGCAAAATTTACGCACGAGGCGCTTGCGACGATAAGGGTCAAATGTATATGCACATTAAGGCTTTTGAAACCATGATTCAAACCAATTCGTTAGCCTGTAATGTTAAGTTTATGATAGAAGGTGAGGAGGAAGTAGGCAGCACCAATTTGGGTATTTATGTCATGCAACATAAAGAGAAACTAAGTGCAGATGTGGTTTTAATATCGGATACTGGAATGATTGCCAATGATATTCCGTCGATTGATGTGGGCTTGAGGGGCTTGAGTTATGTTGAAGTGGAGGTAACTGGGCCTAATCGCGATTTACATTCAGGGGTATATGGCGGTGCTGTTGCCAATCCAATAAATGTGCTATGCACCATGATTGCAAGCATGCACGACGAAAATCGAAAAATTACCATTCCTGGTTTTTACGATGACGTAAATGACTTGAATGAAGCAGATAGAAAGGCATTAAATTCAGCTCCATTTAATTTAGAGGCGTATAAAAAAGACTTAGATATTGACGAAGTAATGGGAGAGAGCAGCTATACAACTTTAGAACGCACGGGCATTCGCCCAACTTTTGAAGTTAATGGCATTTGGGGAGGCTATATAGGCGAGGGCGCCAAAACAGTATTGCCATCAAAAGCCTATGCTAAAATTTCGATGCGCTTGATTCCAAATCAAAAATCGGCAGCCATTATAAAACTTTTTTCCGATCATTTTATTTCCATTGCTCCCAAAGGAGTAAAGGTAAAAGTAATACCTCATCATGGTGGCGAAGCAGCTATTACCCCAACCGACTCAATTTCTTTTAAGGCAGCAGCCAAAGCTATAGCCACAACTTATGGCAAGGCGCCTATACCAACGTTTGGCGGAGGAAGCATTCCTATTGTGGCCTTATTTGAAAAAGAATTGGGCGTAAAGACAGTTTTAATGGGTTTTGGCCTCGACAGCGATGCCATTCACTCGCCAAACGAGCATTTTGGTTTATTTAATTATTATAAGGGCATAGAAACCATTCCCTATTTTTATAAATTTTATGCTCAAATGATGGCCGAATAGGCAAAAAATTAAGCCTAAAATTTCGTTATTTTAATCCCCACTTTTTGTGCTTAAATTTATGAATTTTTGAATTTAAGTGTGTTTGGCCTCTGCATATATTTAATGATGCAATCTAAAAAAATACAATAGTTTTGCGTTTTTGGCATGCTGTTTAACTCTTGGGCTTTTATAGTTTTTTTTCCAGTGGTTGTGCTGGGCTATTTTAGCCTGCCTCTTAAATTTAGAAATATTTTTTTGTTGGCCGCGAGTTGCTATTTCTACATGGTATTCAATCCGGTTTATGTCCTGATTTTGTTTTATACCATAGCTGTTGATTATATAGCAGGTCTTAAAATTGAGAAAAATCACAACAATCTAAGGGTAAAAAAGTATTGGCTCTGGGCATCATTAGTGGCCAATATTGGCGCATTGGCATTTTTTAAATATGCCGATTTTATATTAGAAAGTCTTAATGGTATTTTTTATCTTACACATACAGAGCATTCGTTTTCGTTATTGAATATTTTATTGCCCATTGGCTTGTCGTTTCATACCTTTCAGGCTATAAGTTATACAGTTGAGGTTTATAGAGGCAAACAACAAGCCGAACGCAATTTAATCGATTATTCACTTTATGTTATGTTTTTTCCTCAACTCGTAGCTGGGCCTATCGAACGGCCACAGCGCTTGTTGCATCAGTTTAAGGAAAAGCATGTATTTAAATACGAAAATTTTTCGATTGGCGCTAAGTGGATACTCTGGGGTTTGTTCAAAAAAATAGTTGTAGCCGACAATTTAGCCATTATCGTAGATGCCGTTTATGCCTCACCTCAACAATATAATGGGTTAGCTTTGATATGCGCCACGATTTTATTTGCCTTTCAGATTTATGGCGATTTTAGCGGGTACAGCGACATAGCCAAAGGTACCGCAAAAATTCTTGGATTCGATTTGATGATAAATTTTAATCTACCGTATTTTTCAAAAAATGTAAGTGAATTTTGGCGCAAATGGCATATCTCTCTGTCCACATGGTTCAAAGATTATGTTTATATTCCTTTAGGAGGAAATCAAACGAAGGGGTTTAAAAACACTCTATTAACCTTCGCTCTCAGTGGATTGTGGCATGGTGCAAATATTACTTTTTTAATATGGGGCCTACTCAATGGATTGATGGTATATGCCGATAAATACATTTTTAAACGAACGTATAACTTTCACAGCTGGTTAAAAATAGGGTTGACCTTTATTGGCATTGATTTTTGTTGGATTGTGTTTCGCGCATCCAATATCGGGGATGCTTGGTATATTATAACTCACTTATTTGCCGATTGGTCAGTTAATTCGATTTTGGCTATTGGTGTCGATAGACATATTTGGGCCATTGCCATAAGCATGCTTATGTTTATGATAGGGGTTGAATGGATGAGCAGGCACAAATCGCTTATCGAAACATGGCATAATTCTAAGCGCATTTATAAAGTTATGTTTTTAAATCTATTGCTTTTGTTCATGCTTTTCTTTGGTGTATTCGAGCATAGGACGTTTATCTATTTTCAATTTTAAAACAGGATGAAAACATTTTTCAAGGTATTTATTCGAACCATTTTATACAGCCTACCCGTGCTGTTGTTTTATGGTTATTTAGAATTCAGGTTAAGTAAACTCGAAAACTCATATTCAAATAAAATCAAAAATTTTGAAAAAGTGAAGGCGCGATGTGATGTTTTAATATTAGGCAACTCGCAAATGCTCAAGGGGGTAAATCCAAGTTTAATATCGAAAAATGCGTTTAACATGGCTCAAGTTAGCCAAACCTTATCGGTTGATAAAGCCATATTGGAACAGTTTATAACTAAAATGCCTCATTTAAAGGTTGTAGTATTGGGGATAGGATATACTTCATTTGGCGAGGAGCTTGAAAATGGACAAGAGGCCTGGCGATTGTCGTTTTATAAATCGCATTATGGCCTTGATTTAAACTCCAATTTTGAGGCCAAAGATTATTCCTATACTCTTCGTTATCAAGCCTACGAAGCCCTAAAACTATGTTTTAAGAATTTTGAGGTTGATTTAACCAAGGGGTATCAATCCAATGGTTGGTTGAGAATGGAGGGGGCTAATCACGCTAAACTAAGCGATAACTGGGCTATTATCAGAGCGCGTTCTCATACAAAGAGCCTTAGCCATAGCGGCTGTTTGAAAAATAAACAAGCCCTGATTGATCTGATTAATATGGCTGCTAAACATGGCGTAAGTATTGTGTTGGTTAAACCACCTATTATGGAAAAATACAGTAAGGCTTTTGATTTGGCTTGGCTTAATCGCAACGATTCAATGCTTAGCGTCATAAAAAAAGAAACGGGATTAGCCGTCCAGTTGATGAATTATTCAGTCAACAAAATTGGGTTTAACGATGTAGATCATCTAAATGAGGAAGGCGCTAAGGCCTTTAGTACCAAAATAGCCGAAGCTATAAAAAATCAGAAATAATTTGGCCTCACCATTTTGGCGGTTTTTGAATAAAATGCTTAAAATATATTCTACCCTACGCGCAAACTCTTTCAAATAACTATTTTTGCATTCATCTATGGAGCAAGAGGTAATATTAACCCCTGAGGAGCTTGAAAATAAAGAAATTATTCGACGCTATCGCCATTTGTTGCGTGCGGCAAAACGTGTAAAAACTAAGGAAGACAAACGCCTTATTCGCGATGCATTTAATCTTTCCCTAGAATCGCATAAAAATATGCGCCGAAAATCAGGGGAGCCTTATATTTTTCATCCCCTAGCGGTAGCCCAAATAGCAGCCGAAGAAATTGGATTGGGAGCCACCTCCATTGCCTGTGCGCTCATGCACGATTTGGTTGAAGATACCGAAATTGATTTAGAATATTTGAAGAAAAAATTCGGGAAACAAGTGGCCTCTATCATCGATGGGCTAACAAAAATTTCGGAAGTTTTTGATGAAAAAAAGTCAATTCAAGCCGAAAATTTTCGAAAAATGTTGCTCACCCTCAGCGACGATGTTAGGGTTATCCTTATTAAAATATGCGATAGGTTACACAATATGCGGACGCTCGAATTTATGAATCGAAATTCGCAACTTAAAATAGCGTCCGAAACCCTGTATTTATATGCTCCACTAGCACATCGTTTGGGTATTTATGCCATTAAAACCGAGCTCGAAGATTTATCCTTAAAATTTACCGAACCCGAAAAATTTAAAGAAATTTCCAAAAAACTAAGTCAAACCAAAGAAGACAGAACCAAGTTTATACGATCTTTTATTAAACCTATTAAGCTTGAGTTGGATAATTTTGGATTAAAGTACGAAATTAAAGGACGGCCAAAATCAATCTACTCCATTTACACCAAAATGAAGAAGCAACAGGTAAGTTTTGAGCAGGTTTACGATTTGTTTGCCATACGAATTATAATTGACAGCGTAAATGAGAACGAAAAACGCGATTGTTGGAATGCCTACAGTGTAGTTACAAGTATTTATAAACCCAATACCGAACGCATGCGCGATTGGATATCGACGCCTAAGTCGAATGGATACGAATCGCTTCATATAACCTTAATGGGGCCTTTTGGCAAATTTGTTGAGGTACAAATACGAACCAACCGAATGGATGAAATAGCCGAACTCGGTTATGCAGCCCATTGGAAATACAAAGAAAATGCCAAAGAAGTGAGCAATTACGACAATTGGCTAAATAACATTCGCGAAATGTTAGAAAATCCAGAGAGCAATGCTCTAGATTTTGTTGAAGAATTTCATACCAATTTTTTATCCGAAGAGGTTTTTGTATTTACCCCAAATGGCGAATTAAAAAAATTACCTATTAACGCAACGGCTCTCGATTTTGCATTTGATATACATTCAGATATTGGTGCAAAATGCATTGGTGCAAAAGTGAATAATAAAATTGTTCCTCTTAGCCATTGTCTTCAAAACGGCGACCAAGTAGAAATATTAACATCGGCTAAGCAAAAACCTAATAAAGATTGGTTGGGTTATGTGGTTACAGGGAAAGCAAAACAACGCATAAAGTATCTGTTAAAGGAAGAAAAACGAAGCATAGCAGAGGTTGGCAAGGAGTTGATAGCTAAAAAATTTAAAAGTGAAAAAGTAGAATTTTCAAAAGAGAACATACTCATTGTAACCAATTTTTTTAAGGCCCCCAGCGAACACGATTTGTATTATATGCTCGCCAAAGAAGTGATTGCAAAAGAAAAATTAAAAATTAGGCAAATTATCAATGAAAGCAAGATAAACCATCGCGAACAAATCGTTCAAAACATAAAGCAAACCGTTGAACCTAAAAAGCTTGAATCCTCAAAAAATGACGCCATTATTATAGGGGAAGATAATGTGCAAATGGATTATACGATTGCCAAATGTTGCTCGCCTTTGCCTGGCGACGAAATAATTGGATTTATTACTATTGGCGAGGGTATAAAAATTCACCGAACCAATTGCAAAAATGCCATTTCCTTAATGAGTCAATATGGATACAGAGTTATTAAAGCGCATTGGGCTAGCGATACAAGCTCGGCTTTTGATGTTTACGAAACGCTTCTAAAAATCACAGGCATCGACGATGTTGGGATAGTAAGCCGTATTACCGATATTATTTCGAAAGATTTAAAGGTGAATATGAAATCAATTTCCTTCGAATCGCATGATGGAACTTTCGAGGGTAGATTAACTGTATTTTTAACCGACACCTCGCATTTGCAAGTACTTATGGATAAAATTAAGTCCATAGATAAATATATTCAAGTAAAGCGGCACAGTGTTGATTAATTGAGTAAAACAATTCCCTTAAATTCTGCTAAATTTGAAGCTTTTACCATGGATAGCAACCTAGTCTTGATTAAAGAAGAAGTAAATAAAATATTTACTCAATTTCTTGAAAAAAAAGCTCAGCGAAAAACGCCTGAACGCTACGCCATACTCGACGAAATTTATAGTAAAAAGGCACATTTTGATGTGGATACCCTTTTTATTCAAATGAAAAACAGAAATTATCAAGTTAGCCGAGCAACAGTTTATAATACACTTGATTTACTCTTAGAATGTGGATTGGTTATCAAACATCAATTTGGGCAAAATTTAGCACAATTCGAACAATCGTATGGTTATAAACAACACGACCATATGATTTGTACAACTTGCGGAAAGGTTACCGAATTTTGCGATCCTCGAATTGTTCAAACCGAATCGATGATGGGTGAATTGCTGAATTTCGAAATTGTGCACCATTCGCTTAATTTGTTTGGCAACCCGAAAGTAGATGAAAATGGAATTTGTTTGAATTGCGATAATGTGGTTTCGACGTAATTAGGAATTAAGAATCTGGAATTAGGAATTGGGAATTAGGAATTAAGAATTGGGAATTAGGAATTACGAATCTGGAATTAGGAATTGGGAATCTGGAATTAAGAAATAATAAGAAATTAAAAAAAATAAAGGAACATAAATGGGTAATCAGGTCATTCCTAATTCTAAATTCCTAATTATAAAAAGAAAATGGTAGATGTAATATTAGGCCTGCAATGGGGCGACGAAGGAAAAGGAAAAATAGCAGATTATTTAACTCCTCAATACGATATAGTAGCAAGATTTCAAGGGGGCCCAAACGCGGGTCATTCCTTGCATTTTAATGGCCAAAAATTTGTATTAAACACCATCCCATCTGGTATTTTTAGAGACACCTGTTTAAACGTTATTGGAAACGGTGTTGTGGCCGATCCTGTGAGGCTTCAAGGTGAAATTGAAAAGCTAATAGCCGTTGGGGTTGATGTAAAAAGCCGACTTTTAATTTCGAAAAAAGCGCATTTAATTTTACCCACCCATCGTATTTTGGATGCTGCCAACGAGGCTTCTAAAGGCGACAAAAAAATAGGGAGCACATTGCGAGGCATTGGTCCAACGTATATGGACAAAACCGGTCGAAATGGTTTAAGAATTGGCGATATTTTGTCGCCAAATTTTAAGAATCACTACAGCGAATTGGTTCAAAAACATTTAAAATTAATTCAAAATCTTAATTACTCAGATTTTGACTTGGCTGAAATGGAAATTCCGTTTTTTGCTTCGCTCGATTTTTTGAAAGAATATACCTTAATCGACAGTGAATATTATTTAAATAACGCTTTAAAAGAAGGTAAAAAAATATTAGCCGAGGGGGCGCAAGGAAGTCTGTTGGACATTGATTTTGGGTCCTATCCATTTGTTACCAGTAGCAACACTACTGCCGGAGGGGTTTGCACAGGCTTAGGTATTCCGCCAGGATCCATCAACAAGGTAATTGGAATATTTAAAGCGTATTGTACCAGAGTAGGGAGCGGACCATTTCCAAGCGAACTTAACGACGACATGGGCGAACAGTTGCGAAAACAAGGAAATGAGTTTGGCGCCACAACCGGCAGGCCTCGCAGAACGGGATGGTTAGATTTGCCAGCTTTGCATTATTCGGCCATGATTAACGGAGTAAATGAATTGGTAATGATGAAAAGCGATGTTTTAAGCGGGCTTGACGAAGTGAAAGTTTGCACCGCTTATAAAGTTAATGGGCAGATAAGCACACAAATGCCTTTTGATATTTGCGACTCAATAATTGAACCGATTTATGAAAGTTTTGAGGGATGGAAAGACGATCTAACAGTCATTCGCACATTTGATGCCTTGCCTGTTTCGTTTCAAAACTATTGCAGCGAAATATCCAAACGTTCGGGATGCAAAATTAATATTATATCGGTTGGGCCTGATAGAGAGGAAACCATTCCCTGTTAATATGGCGTTAAACTTTTAAATTTGCACGTTCCGAAACCTCACTTTAAATACTAAAAATTTTATATAATTAATGAATATTCACGAATATCAAGCCAAAGAAATACTAAAAAATTACGGCGTAGCCATACAAGAAGGTCAAGTTGCTACTACTGCCGATGAAGCAGTAATTGCAGCTCAACAGATGAAAGCATTGTACGATTCGGATTGGGTGGTTCTTAAATCGCAGATTCATGCAGGCGGACGAGGAAAAGGCAAAATAGTAGGAACCGAACAAAGAGGGGTTGCGTTGGCAAAAAATCACGATGCCGTTCGCCAAATTGCCAATAATTTGTTAGGCAACACTCTGGTTACTATTCAAACAGGTGCTAGAGGAAAAAAAGTAAATAAGGTTTTAGTAGCCCAAGATGTATATTATCCGGGCGCTTCCGAAACCAAAGAATTTTATATGAGCGTTTTGCTCGATCGATCAAAAGCACAAAATGTAATTATTTATACAACCGAAGGGGGTATGGATATTGAGGAAGTAGCCCATAATACTCCCGAAAAAATATTTAAGGAATGGATAGATCCACTTGTGGGTTTGCAGCCTTTTCAGGCCCGAAAAATAGCCTTTAATTTAGGGCTTAGCGGAAAAGCCAATAAGGAAATGGTAAATTTTGTATCCTCGCTTTATAAGGCTTATATAGCCTGCGATGCAGCCATGTTCGAAATTAATCCCGTTTTAAAAACGAGCGACGATAAAATTATAGCCGTTGATGCTAAAGTTGGGATTGACGACAATGCCTTATACCGTCATCCAGCGTTGTTGGCTTTGCGCGATCTCGACGAAGAAGATCCGGCAGAAGTAGAAGCTAGCGAATTTGATTTGAATTATGTGCAACTCGATGGCAATGTAGGCTGTATGGTAAATGGCGCTGGATTGGCTATGGCTACTATGGACATTATTAAATTGTCGGGTGGCGAACCTGCCAATTTTTTGGATGTTGGAGGAACCGCTAATGCTGAAAAAGTTGAAAAAGCCATGCGAATTATTTTGAAAGATCCTAAAGTTAAAGCTATACTCATTAATATATTTGGAGGAATTGTACGCTGCGACCGTGTAGCTCAAGGCGTAGTTGATGCCTATAATTCAATTGGAGAAATACCGGTTCCCATAATAGTACGTTTACAAGGCACCAATGCCATCGAAGCAAAGCAACTCATAGACAATAGCGGCTTAAAGGTAAAATCGGCCATTGCGCTAAAAGAAGCTGCCGATCTGGTAAAAATTGTGCTTAGTTAATCACAAACGCATTTTGCTTTCAATGGAATAATGTATTTCGGCGTTAATCCAATTGTTATTAAATTGTAGAAAAATAAGTTAGAAAGCTGTTGTGTTTATGAATAATAGACATAGATTCGCTTACCTAATTTTTGATAACGTAAGTATGAAAGTTTTAAAACACTATTTTGTGGGTTATTTATTAATTTTAATAGTTAACGCCTGCTTGCTAAGTTTTGTATTTCCTGAAAATAAGCCTTTTAAAACGAAACTTAAGAAGAGCAATGGCGTTGAATCCATTAATAATTATTTTATTTTCAATAGCGTCCTAAACGATTAAAAAAAGGAAAGGGAATGTTTTAACTCAAAGCTACCTTTGAGGTGACAAAAAACAAACCCCCTTTCCTATGGCAAATTTAACTCTGTTTTCTCAAATTATTTCAAAATTAGACCGAACATTATTTTC
>CAMDXE010000041.1 GCA_945878925.1 Chitinophaga pinensis | reverse complement strand
GTTGACATGTTGGTAAATTGAATATCTGATTTATCGCAGATAGCGCCTTTTGGAAGGTCGAATTTGGCAACCGGGGTAGCAAATTGATTTGCATTTTTACTTAATTCGGATGTACATCCACTGGCCGTAGCTTTAAGGGTTACCTTATAGGCTCCTGCATTGGCATACGTATATTTAGGACTCTTAGCTGTGCTCACATCGGTAGTGGTTGATGGATCGCCAAAATCCCAAGAATATACAACTGTGCCCGCACCAATAGTGGTTTGGTTGGTAAAGTTTACAGCCACTTTCTCACAAGCATTCAATACTTTGAACCCAATTTTAGGAATCTCGGTTACAACAACCGGAATGGTAACAGTTTCGGTATATCCATAAGGCTGAGAAGTTGTTTTTAGGCTAACCATATAAATACCATAAGTAGGGAATTTAAATACGGTGGTATTGATGGTGCTTGTATCGCCAGGATTTCCTGTATTAAAGTCCCATTTGTAGCTTAATCCACCTGAAGATATTTTGCTGGCATCGGTAAACAATACAGCGTCGCCGTCGCAAATTGGTGAGTTAAATCTAAAGTCGGGTACTGGACGTGGAGCCACAAATATGCTTCTAAAAATTGTAGAATCGCAATAGTATGGTCCTAAGTCTTTTATTTGAATGCTAATGGTATAAGCACTATCTACTAACGTGCTATCGGGGGTAAAGGTTAGTTTACCTGAAGCAGAACTTGATGGTGCAGCCCAGCTCCAATATTTTCCAGAAGCAAGTGAAGTTCCTGTTTTTTTGTTAGTTAATATAGGAGTCATAGCCAACCAAGTGGTTCCGTATCCTGCATTTGAGTATCCAGTTGGAGGAGTTAAATCGTAAGTTAATTGATCGTTTTTGGCTACGATATCAGGATTGCTACTAACGCCTAAGGTATTAGGTTGTGTAGTTTTGAATGGTGTTCCTTTTGTTAAGCCAGCGCCGTTAGGGCTTGGGTTAACCGTAACCTTTAGTGGTATTCTTGCACTTGGGCATGACGATGAACGGTAATGCACCTGAAGGTCGATGCTATAACCTTGAATGTAATATTGGAAAGGTGTACCGCTTCCATATACATATGCACCTTCCTGAACTCGGATGTTTGCATCCGAATAATCCTGAGCGGCATAAGTGGCAAATAAATCGTTCCAACTTGTGGTGGTGGTGGTTATATAAAAACCATAGGTTTGTCCAGCAGTAAGGGCTGTTTCAGGAATTTTTAAATACCCTAAATTTTTACCTCCTACAACTACTTGACGCGCTCTTCCATCATTAACAATTTGTTTCCATGCGCTTGCAGTGGTCCAGTTTCCATTATAAGTTCCTGTTCTCATGTATACATTATATGTGTATCCAGGAGAATTATTTAAATTCTTAATGGTGAAACTATCAATGTTTACGTTGTTAGTAGGAATTATATCAAATTGTCCGCCATTATAATAAGAAGAACTTCCAGTTAAATACGTATTTCCCGACATGGCGTTTCCTATTGTTATAGGGGCTGACATTTTGAACGATTGCGCCCAAAATGTATTTACACCCAATACTAAAGGAGGAGTTAGTGCATTTTTTCCGGTGGCAACCTTGGTTCCACCTGTAGCAGCGTTATACCAAACCACAGAGTCGGTTTGGAAAGGGGTCGTGCATTTTAAAGCAGCCTTACCCGGTCCGCATTTTTTGGTGTCGAAAGTTGTTGGTGTGCCAGCAGGACCAGCATATTTAAATGTTATTTTAGACGTATCGTTGCTTTTATCTACGTCCGTAACATTATTTGGATTGTAGGTAAATACTTTTACAGTATAAGTAGACCCATCTGTAAAATTGAAGTTGGGAGAAAGTGTAATATTATCGCTTCTACCAGGAGCTATTGTATTCGAATAGGTCATTGGCGTTTGAGCCGAACCGTTAACCATCCAACCTACTTGCACAGGCGTAATGTTATTGTTTCCTAAATTGGCAATAGTAGCCGATAATACTGGGCTACATTGTGGCATTGTAATGCTAGAAATACCAGCATCGTTAGGGTCAGAAGCCAAGGTGATGGTGTAATCTTCAGCTTCGCCATAATTTAGGTTAGAACAACCTCCATCAGTACTTGCAGGGCAAGACGTATAATAATAGGTAGAACGAATACGCATACGTGAAGTTCCAGGCGTTAGGCCTGTTGGAATTTTTACGTTAAAATACGTTAAACTTGACGAGTTGTTTGCCACGTTTCCTGATGCGTAAACGCAGGTAGGAACGGTCAAAGCTTCGTTGGCATCATAAAAGTCATTGTCCTTATTAAGGTCAATATAAAGCATGATGTTAACCGGATAATTTGGACCCGTAGTGAAACCAAACTGATAGGTAGCACCTGCTTTTAGTGTAAACATTGAAGATGTGCTCCACAATGTGTACTGGCCAGTACTATTTGTACACCCATTATAACCTCCCGTATTGTGGGCGCGGTTGAATAATGTGGTGGACCCTTGTTTAATATCTACCGCATTGATAGACATATAATAAGTGGTACAGTTGTTTCCCTGACTAGCATATTGAGGGTCACAATAAGGCGATTGAGCCTTAACAGAGGTCAATCCCATTGAAAAAAGTAATGCTATAAATAAGCATGCTTTTGTGTAAAGGTTGAAATTGCTTTTAATACTAAAAGTAGATAATGTTTTCATAATTTCATTTCGTTTTTTTGAATTCCAAATATATAAGTAAATTTAATACAAGCTGAATTTTTTTTTATTTTTTTTTATTTAACCTTGGTGAAAATAGACAAAATAAGCTTAAAGTGTTAAAAATCAAAATAATAAGTCTCTATGGGTTGATGCATATATTACACAATTATGATATTTAGATAATTTTTTTTTCAAATTATTTTGCAACCTTTTCGATTTGTGCTGTCCAATATGGACTGTATCAGTCCCGTTTAATGCATAAACTGTGTTCAAATTGAAGGAACTCGGTATAATATAATTTTGATTATAGTTTTTGTTTCCTGTTTTTTTAGGATTAAAATTTAGAACAGTGCCTCCAAAAAGTAACATGCTATTTCTACAATAAATTCCTGATTGGTTGTTCTTGGTATTTTTGCTTAATAGTTCATTAAGAGAGTACATCTTGGTAATTGGCCATAATCGCGCGTTTATTAAATATCCTCTTATGTAATACATTTCTTTACGCCTATCTAACCCATCGGTAATTAGTACAGCCGTTTTGCCATTTGAACAAAGAAATGAATTTTGGGATGGGATGTTAAAAATTATAAAATGACTTTGCCTTTGTTGTTTAACCCTGTCGAAACAGGCAAGCATAGTAAATAATAAAAGGCAAGACGCACTGTAAAAGAAGAATTTTTTATTGGCCTTAATCAACCAGAGCGCCATACAGCTTATACATATATATAATGTAATTAGCTGGAATAGGTTAATTTTTATCCCATCGCTGTACGACCAAGGCCAATGCTCGATGCTCACGATAAGGTAATTGATGAGCAAAATAGTTTTTTGGCTAAGCCATGCCGTTAGTGATAAAAGTAGGGGAATTTTATACACCACCACCATTCCTATGCCAAAATAAATGACAAATGTGGAGAGGGGAATAATTAACAAATTGCTAATTAAAAAGTAGTTTGGAAATTGATTAAAATAGTAAAGGCTTAAAGGGAAGGTTGCAATTTGGGCACAAAAACTAATTACCAAAATGGTCCATACTTGCCTAAAAAACCAATTAGGGGGAGTCCATAGGGGCAATAAATAGTTTTGTAAATAGACTATACCCATAACGGCCGCAAAGGATAACTGAAACCCGACGTTTAATATCCAAACAGGGTTGATGCATAAAATAATAAATGCAGACAGCGCAATGGTATTAAAAATATGCGCATTTCGGTTTAGTGCTTTTCCGATCAAAACAAGGCTTATCATTAAGCCGGCACGAATAATAGATGGAGACAATCCGGTAAGAACACAATATGCGCCAATGCACACTAGCACGATTACTGTTTTTAGCCAAATCCCGTATCGCCATTTGTCTAAAAACCATAAACATTGCGCCAGCATCAAAAAAACGATAGCCACATGCAGGCCCGATACAGCGAGCACATGTAAAGTGCCGGTATGGGCGAATGAATCGACAAGGTCTTTTGTCAAATCATCTTTATATCCAAATATTAATGCTTCAATAACCCCAAGAGCAACGCTATCGCTTAGGTTGGCCGTATAAAGTTTTTGAAGAAACAAACTGCCATTATGGGCCATTTTTTTAAGAAAGGGCGCACGGTTAGTGCCAGTTAAAATAAAGGGACTCTTAGCGTCGATATAAGCTTGCATGCCAATGCCTTGATTGTTTAAATAGCGTTTGTAGTTGAACTGATACGGATTTTCGGGTTCTTGTATGGGTTTAAAAACACAGCGAGTCAAACAGAGATCGCCTATTTTAGGCACACGTTTTTTAGTATCAAGATATATCAAAACCTTTTCTTCTGATTTTAAAAGAGTCTTGTTTTTATCAATTCGGCCTATGATTTTGGCAATAAGTTTAAGAGTTTTTGTTTTTTGTTGCGGGGGCTCAACAATTTCAATTAAATAATGTCCCCTTAATCCAAGGTGCTTAAAGTCTTCTGCTTTTTTTGTAAGGTTGGTTTTAAAGGTGAGCCAACTGCCTAGCCCAAAAAACAAAAAATACACGGAGATGCTCGTTACCATATAATTCCTTTTATGGCCTCGATTTATCAGAAACAATAAAAACAGAATGGCGGAGGGTATTAAAATAGCCAATGAATATTGGCCGCAATTAGGAAACTGTAGGGTTATAGCAATTCCAATAAGCAATGGGAAAAGCAGTTTAACAAAAGGCAGTTGTTTTAATACCGTCATACTTTGGCATTAGACATGCTAAAGTCGTATTAAAAAAGGTAATTAAAAAATAGAAGGGCCTAAAAATGTATTAATATTTTCGGTAAATGAAACTTTTGAGTTCCATTACCAATTCGGTTTCTGCGTTCCAATGGTAACGAATGGCTGTGGCTTTAAACTGCTCTAAAGCCGACTCAAGCCCATCGGCCGATTCAATGCTATTGATAAATGAAACGTAGGCATTAGCATCTCCTTCAAATAAATTGGATTGAATCTCGAAACGTTTGCTAATGTCGATGGCGTCTTTAATTTTTGTTATTTTGGTTTTGGCAAATCGATCCGACCATTCGTCCGATTCGGAGGTAGATACCAGAATTTCGTGAAGCGAATTTTGTGATTTTGATTCATTCATTTTATCCAACAGGCTTTTTTCAATAGGTTTAGCCGGCTGGGGAGCTTCAATTTTAGGAATGGGTTTTTCAACAACAGGTACAAACTTTGGAGCATCATAAGGCGATGGAATTTTAAGTTCACCCACGTGGCTATTGCTTTCTTCAACAACCAGGTTTTGAGTTGGTTTTTCTTCAAGATCTACAATTTCAGCAGTTTTTGCAAGAGGTTCGGCTTGTATGATGTGTTCGGCCTTGGTTTGTGCACTCCTCCAATTATCCATTTGCAGGGCATGAATAGCGTCGTACAATTCTAAGGTTTTGGCTTTAAAGAGATCGGTCTGTGTTTTGGGATACTCACCAACCTGAGCCGATAATTGGAAATTAAGGGCGGCTAATTGTTCAAGTAATGCTTCTATTTGCGCGTGCAATTCATGGCTATTCATCTCTAAATACTAATTTTTATTTTTAAGTCATTCAAAGGTAGTGGCTTTGTACGATTCTAATCGCTTATTTTTTAAACAACCTAATTCATATTGTATTATTAAGCTCTTAAATTAATGCCCATTCATAGGCCATGGTCCAAGGATGTTTATTAGCACTATTTAGGAAATAATACTTAATATGGATTGAAACATCTTTAACAGGGGCCAAAGCAACACAAAACTAAAGTCGGCCCAAAAACGGTATCTATCCCCACAAATAAACCATTTTTTATTCCATAATATTACCCTCAACAAAATAGCAATACACAGCAGTGAAATAGTAAATGGCCATGAATCGGTGTTTAAATAAGTGGCCGCCATCAAAACTAAAAGTATCCAAATAAAAATTCGTTTGGCTAAATACAGATAATTTTCTTTACTAGGATTATCTTCATGTAGAGAGGAGATGTCGGTTTCAAAATAATTTAAGACCAATTGATTTAAAAACACAAGCAGCGCCATAATAATCCATTCTAATTTGAGCAAGGCATAAAAATCGGAATAATAGAGATTGACGACCACCGTGGATACAATGGCCGAAACGCAAACCATTTTAAGAATCGGTTTCAGTTTGCCGTTAAATTTCAAATAAAAATAAATCGAGAGTATGGGCAATAACATAAGGCCATTATTGACATATAAGGTAGCTTTGTTTTTGTAAACCAACCAAATGGCATAGGCCGATACCAATACACATAATGAAGTTAAGAGTTTCCTGAATTTAAAATTTTGATCGTATCTTAAAATTCCCGACCGACCTTCCTGTTTTTTACCGTCTAAAATATGATCGAAAGTGTAAATGATCCAAACCGAACAACATAGAATAATTAAATAATCTAATTTTTGACCGCTAAAGGGATTGGGTTCAATAAAAAATAGTGAACAACTCAAGCAACCCAGAACTATATTCAGACTAAAGGTATTGCTGTACTGTATTAAGTTGTTTAAAAATTTGATGTTTCAAAAATAGGGGTATGCCTTAAAAGGAGCAAAATAATTATGAGAAAAGGGATTTAAAAATAGCGTTTAATTTGCGGTAGATTTAATTGGCCTAAGCCAATTCAATCTTTGGGGTTTAGAGGGCTTTGAATTATCTTTGCCCCAGTATGAGTCAAACAGCTACCGGAAATGCCGCCATGACACGAGATGAATTTAAAACCGAAGTTTTAGCCGATTATAAAATTGCGTATAAAAGCAGGCAAGCAAGCCTTATAGGTCGCAAAGAGGTGCTTACGGGTAAGGCAAAATTTGGAATTTTTGGCGATGGCAAGGAAGTAGCTCAATTGGCCATGGCTAAATTTTTTGAAAAAGGCGATTTTCGCTCCGGATACTATCGCGATCAAACATTTATGTTTGCTAAAGGCATGAGTACCATTCGCGAATTTTTTGCTCAATTATACGCCGATCCCGACGTAACGCGCGAACCTTGTTCGGCTGGCCGAAGCATGAATGGCCATTTTGGAACTCGATTATTAGAAGACGATGGTTCATGGAAATCGCAAACCGAACACTTCAATTCATCTGCTGACATATCGCCTACTGCCGGCCAAATGCCGCGATTATTAGGGCTGGCCTATGCCTCAAAATTGTATAGAGAAAACACGCTGCTGCATGACTTTACTGATTTTTCAATAAATGGAAATGAAATAGCCTTTGGTACTATTGGAAATGCAAGTACAAGCGAAGGCGGTTTTTGGGAAGTCGTTAACGCGGGAGGTGTATTGCAAGTGCCAATGCTCATTAGCATTTGGGACGATGAATATGGAATATCGGTACACGCCAAACACCAAACCACCAAAGAAAATCTAAGTGCACTTTTAAGTGGTTTTCAAACGAACGATCAAGGCAAAGGGTATGAATTATTTACCGTTAAAGGATGGGATTACCCCACTTTAATGAAAACCTATCAAAAAGCAAGCAAATTGTGTCGCGAGTTACATACCCCGGTAATTATTCATGTTACCGAAATGACCCAACCACAAGGACATTCAACATCCGGTTCGCACGAAAGGTATAAATCAAAAGAACGACTCGATTGGGAAATTGAGAAAGATTGTATTAGCCAAATGAGGCATTGGATGATAAATTCGGGTATTGCATCCATCGACGAATTAGAGACATTGGAAGCAGAGGCTATCGAATTCGTTAAGTTTGAACAGAAAGCAGCTTGGAAATCATTTCTTGAACCTTTGCATGAGGATAGGAATAAAACCGTATTGGTTTTAGAAAACCTCGCAAACTCGGCGAGTAAAAAAGAGGAAATTATTTCCTTGATTAATCCCCTTAAGCAACAAACCGAATTAAACCGAAAGGATATTTTAAGTGCCATAAACATGGCTCTTAGGCTAACCTTATATGATAAAAATAAAGAAAGAGACGAATTATTAACTTGGTTTCAAACGTTGACCGAAGAAGGACAACAGAGATACAATTCGAAGGTTTACAGTGTAAGCAAACAGGCTGCATTGAACATAGCCCCAATTGCACCTGAATATAGCGATTCGTCGCCAACGCTCGATGGCCGAGAAATTGTTCAAGCCTGTTTTGACGCTGCATTGGCTCGCGACTCTAGAATTTTGGCATTTGGCGAAGATGTAGGGAAAATAGGCGATGTTAACCAGGGCTTGGCCGGCATGCAAGAAAAGTATGGCGAACTAAGAGTTATTGATACTGGAATTAGAGAATTGAGCATTGTAGGGCAAGCCATTGGATTGGCCATGCGTGGCCTTAGGCCCATTGCCGAAATCCAATATTTAGACTATTTGTTGTATGCCATTCAAATACTAAGCGACGATTTGGCCACCCTTCAATATCGAACAATGGGAGGGCAAAAAGCGCCCGTGATTATTCGCACAAGAGGCCACAGGCTTGAAGGGGTTTGGCATAGTGGTTCGCCAATGGGTATGATTTTAAACGCGATAAGAGGCATTCATGTGCTCGTGCCTCGCAATATGACACAAGCTTCGGGTTTTTATAATACCTTGTTAAAAAGCGATGAGCCGGCCTTAGTTATCGAATGCCTTAATGGATATAGACTAAAAGAAACCTTGCCCGATAATATTGGAACGTTTTCGCTGCCTTTAGGCGTGCCTGAAATATTACGAGAGGGAAAGGATATTACCTTGATTACCTATGGAAGCAGCTGCAGAATTGCATCTGAAGCCTGCATCGAACTTCAAAAATTAGGCATCTCGGTTGAACTTATAGATGTACAAACCCTTCTGCCATTCGACGTAAATTACAGTATTGTTGATTCCTTAAAAAAGACAAATAAAGTTGTGTTTTTGGACGAGGACGTTCCTGGTGGAGCTACCTCCTATATGATGCAACAAGTGCTTGAAGTTCAAGGAGGATATAGCCATTTGGATGCCGAACCATTAACCATTGCCGCCAAAGAACATAGGCCGGCATATGGTACCGATGGCGACTATTTTTCGAAACCAAATGTGGATGAAGTTTTTGTTAAACTTTACAAGCTCATGAGCCATTACAATCCAACTCAATTTCCAGAGTGGGATTAATCAAAAGCTTATCCAAAGTTTATTTCGGTACTATCCCCCAAGTTTAAACTTAGCGAAATGCCATGTAAACTGGCATCGTTTCCTATGACGCTGTTATCCAAATTTGCATTATCTAAGTGAGAATAGGGGCCAATAATTGAATTTCGAATGATTGAATAATCCACTATCACATTGTCGCCTATCGAAACATTAGGGCCAATAATGGAGTTCGAAATTTTGGAATGTTGACCAATATAAACGGGGTCGATAATAATAGTGCTTTCGTAATCTGCCGATACGGCTCTCACATATTCTTTGCCCTTAAGCAAAATGGCATTCGTTTCTAAAAGTATATCTTTTTTGCCACAATCAAACCACCCATCTACATCGAAGGCATGCATTTTGACGCCCGAATTTATCATGCGCATAAGGGCATCGGTCAATTGATATTCGCCACGGGTTAAAATACCGTTTTCGATATTATAATTTAGGGCTTGCTTGAGCTGCTTAGTTTCACAAATTTTATAAATGCCTACCAAGGCCTGGTTCGATTTAGGAATATTTGGCTTTTCTACCAATCGAATGATTAAACCCGAATCTTCGATTTCGGCCACTCCAAATTCTCGAGGATCATCCACACGCTTTACGCCCAATAGCGATTTTGTGGATGTGGCAATTTGGTTTAAATCGGCCTGAATAATTGTATCGCCAAATACTATGAATACAGGCTCGTTGTCGTTTAATAAATCTTGTGCAAGCCATATAGCATGCCCTGTTCCTTTGCCATCCGATTGGACCACAAAAAAACTTTTGATATTTGGATAGCTTACCGAAATATATTGCTCAATCTTATCGCCCAAATAGCCAATAATAAATACAAATTCATCAATACCTACGGCTATTAGGCTATCGACAATATGCGCTAAAATGGGTTTGCCCGCTACCGGAATCAACGATTTAGGTTGGGTGTGCGTATGTGGCCTAAGTCGGCTTCCAATACCAGCAACAGGGATTAGGGCTTTCATATTTTTATTAATTGGGTTTTAGCAAAAAATTTAATAGACGCCTCGAGCCAGAATCGTGACCAAAGCGAAGGATTCAATTATTGACAAACCAACTATAAAAAATCAAGGTATGCAACTGTTTTGTTTGAAGAGCAAAAAAAAGACCCGTTTGAATGAATCAAACGGGTCTTTTTTATTATAGGAGTGAAAAGGATTATTTGCCTCTAATCAAGGTAACCATTCCACTAATAGGCTTATCGTCTTTTCCATCGTTGAGTGGTTTTTCAATAATTTTAAAGTTTATCAAATAGAAGTAAGTTCCTTCTGGGCACTCGGCTCCTGTATTCTTAACTTTTCCATTCCATCTAAACGTTGGATCTTTACTTTCGAAAACGACTTCTCCCCAACGGTTGAATATTGTAATGTCGAATTTCTCTAGCCCTTCGGCTTTAACTCTAAATTCATCATTGATATTATCTTTAGGTTCGGGAGTGAACACATTGTAGGGTATAAATACCGCCACAAAAGTTGAACATATCGTTTGTTCAGTTGTATCGCTACATCCAATTTCGTTGGTGGCAATTAAGGTTACTTTATGGCAACCTGTATCATTCCATCGGTAACATGGTTCAAAATCAGTAGATGTTCCTGTTACAAATACCCCTGGATCTTTAACAATCCATTCGTATGTTTTGGCACCAACCGATGCGTTTTTAAAACAGAAAACTGGATCCGTTGTATTGTCAATAGTAAAATCTGCTTTCACATCTAAAACAATAATATCCTTATAAATAGTGTCAAGGCACTTATGGAATTCAGGTGTATCGTAGTCAGGAATCATTGTAACGTTAAACTTACCCGTTTTTGAATAGGTGTATTTTACGGTACTGTCGGTTGTGAATAAGGTGTCGCCCGTTCCAAATTTCCAACTCCATCGTGTGTATATTGGATCGGATACGGATAGGAAGTCGATGGTAGTATTGGGGCAAATGGTATCGTTAGGCTCAATGGTGAAATTGGCCGGAGCTACCGGTTTAACCTTAATAATTCGCTTGGTCCTTACTAATACTTTTGAACTTGTATCTGGATAAATTTCGGAACAACGAATGCTAGTTCCATTCAATTTATCGTGTTGAGTAAGATACACTTCATAATTACCTGGTTTGGCATAACGGTGACCGATAACTTTTCGTAAGCCACTATCGCTCTGTACTTGGCCATCTCCAAAATCCCATTCCCACTTAGGTTCGAATAATGGATCCCAACTTAAGTTGTCGAACATTACTGAATCGCCAACACATATAATGGTATCGCTCAACGGATTAAAGTAAGGCCTTGGACCAGCTACAAATAGAACCACGCTGGCGCTGTCGATACAACCCAATTTAGTTCTAACTTTTAGCCTAATGGTAAAGTAACCATTAGAGGTATAGTCATGTGATGGGTGTTGTAATTTACTTTGTTGTTTGCCATCGCCAAAATCCCAAGTGTATTCAATGATGTTGTCGCAAGGTTTTCCTTTGGCGGCCACACATGGATCTACAAGAATACTGGTATCGAAAAACGAAATGATATTTTTACAACTTGGACCTGGGTTTAGAATTTTGAAACCTGCATGAACACCAGTTACATAAACTTTTTGACGCGCAGTGTCCACACAACCCAAGCTATCTTTCATAGCAATGCGGATGGTATAAATTCCTGGATCGTCATAGCGCCATGCAAATGGTGGTATTCCCAATCCTGTAACTCCAAATTTATTAGCTTTTATCGAATCGTCGTGCTCATTAAAATCTATTTTCTTGGTTTCACGTTGGGCCAGGAATCGTTTAGCATCTTTCCAATATGGGAAAGGATTTAGCCAAACAAAAGGATCTTCATAGGCAAAATAGTGTATGCTATCTCTTAATACAATATCGGTATTGCCATGGCAAACTATAGTGTCCGAATATCTCCAATTCCAATAGAATCCAACATCTACTTCTTTATTACGCGGTTGGAAACATCCTTCGGTATTTCGAAGCTGGAAGGTTGGGAAATAACGGTTCGATTTGCGGTACACATGGCGATAAACGCCTGGTGTAACTTTTAATCCGCTATATCTATTTGGATTAGCTTGTTTTAAAGTATCCCAACCTGCTTGGCTCTTGCTTCTCCAATGCAGTGATTGTGAAATAATGGTTGAATCTTTTTTGGTGTAATCGGTATATCGGTACCAATCGTCGCTATAAATACTATCCTTTCCATTTTTACCTTTTAACAATACATCTTCGGCGGTATGGCGGTTGAAAGTGAGAGCATCGCGATATGGAGCCACACCAAAACTTATAAGGTCGCCCAGTCCGGTGGTATCAATACATCCGGTTCCTGTGCCATTCCCAAAATACAAGCCAACTTCGCTCGATGGTATATCGTTCATGTCTAAACCAATGGCTTTAAAGGCATTTTTTAAGGCATCGCCAGCTCTCGAAATATCAGCTCCTATCGACCATTTGCGAATAACTGCCGTAACAATGGTGTCGAGAGTTCTATAACTAAAACCATCATATTCTAATCGGATTACATAACTGTACAACCATTTGTCGGTTTTTTTCCAGTCGGTAATTACCTTATCGTTTCTATTTGCATTCGGGCCTTTATAGGGTTTGTAATAAAACGAACGCTCTTCGTAATACGATCCTTCGTCGTCGTTCCAGTTCCAAACAAGGCTGGTAACGCTATCCATATAAGGATCAATAAGTCTGAAGGTTATGGTATCGCCAACGCAAACTCTTTTTTGATCGCGTTCGGGCTGTATCACATCAAAACGTGAATCTAAGTAAAGGTAACGGAATGCATTGTGATACCAAGTGGTATCGATACACTCAGGAATTCCATTTACCAATCGACCATTACCAATAATTACACCTACGGTAACCCAACCTGGATTACGATTTTGGATTTGACCTGCACCATAGGGCATTACAAATTTTGTAGGATAGGCGCCTGCTGGTTGATATCCTGGATGCCAAGGAGCAGATCCTGGAAGTGGAGGCGATAAAAATCCACCATGCGAAACCCAATTGTTTTTACCGCTAGCCGAATCAAAATTAAATTTAAGCAAACGTTGAGTACAACCTGGTTTTGTTTTTCCTACATCAAATTCCATTCCATAAGGAGGGCTAGGTGGGGCATAACATTTTATACCTTTAAATTCTAAACCTTTTCCACTTGGAGGCAATAGAGCCAATGAAATTTGGGCGGTGCTTTTGCAACGCATAGAGTGAACAGTATCTTCATGATAAAGTTTTACGGTATTGCACTGTGCAATATTGAGGTAGAAATTTTTACGGTGAAAATTAGAATCTACATACGTTCGCGAACGCATCACAAAGGTATCGCGGCCGCCAATTGTGGTATCAACACAAACTGTGGTTGGTTGTGCCGTTACGTTTTTGCCAGCGGTAATAATCACCTGGGCTTTAATCATGGCCGAATCGCCAAGCTTGAGTTCAAATTGATCATTCTTTTTCAGTACATACGTGCCCTTCAATTTAGCCGAAATAATACCGGTTTGAATGTTCTTAATTTTAATAAAGGTAGTGGTGTATAATGTCCATGTTTCATCGGTTAATGTAGGCAAGTATGCACCGGGGCCTTTAATTTTATTAGGCACTTTCTTTATTCTAAACGAGCCCGTCATTTTTTCGGGTGTGGCAGGGGTAATGGTTTTGCCGGCATATGTAAAGGTGGAGTCTTTAGGAACAACCACTAATGTATCGGCAGGTATGGTAAACGACATTTGAGGGTAGTAGTTTACCTTATAGCAAAATCTACCGCCTTTACATAACACAGTTTTGGTGGCTGCGCCAGAATAGAACTGTCCATTGTTATAATATTTATAAATTTGTTCCCAAGGGGTATACCAATGCACGGGCAGCGAATCCATACTGAAATTACAATTTAAGCCCACGTTTTTATTCTTTTTGGTATCGGTGGTACACTTTGGGGCGTAATTGTCACCAAATTCCCACAAACGCAGTACATGGTCTTTATGACGTTGGGTCATGGGAGGAAAAGACGAAGGAATAGCGGTTTGGTTACCAGGCCAAACAAAAGCATACTCTTTCTTTTTCATTATAACTAAAATGTCATTTCCAGAAGTAATAGGATTAACTACACGAATTTTCACAGGTTTACCTTTAACAAAGCGTATGATACTGTCAATAGCATTTACAGATTGTGAAAAAGATTCAAAAGTGTCTTTTTCTAAATAAAAACGAGTGGTTACTGAAGCCTTTCCTTTGTAAGAACCATAGGGTGCTATGGTGTCTAATTTTATTGGTTTTTCCCAATACCCAACTTTTCGTGGACTTAGAAGGGTATAATATCGGATAACTGCCGAACTATCTTCAAATACAGGGTAATCATCCGTATGGTAGAAAGTAGATACGTTAGTAAAATGAACAGAGTCCCTAATTACACATTGGTATTTTTCATCTTCTTTTACACGAGTAAATGGTCTTTCGATAGCCGAGGTGGGGCCAATTTTGGTAATGGTATCCATAATGGTCATTTTACATGGCCCTGATGTTAGGCGCAAGGAAGTCATCCATGGGCCTAAACCATAACTATGACCTGCCCTTACTAAGGTTTTATCGTCGAAGTTGGCTGGTCCACTCGGAGGATCTCCAAAATTCCATAAAAAAGCACTTACGCCTTGAACGGGCGCCAAGGTGCCTGCATCAACGGCTGTAAATTCTACTAAAGGACTGCTAGAGCAGGCCGAATCGTCTTCTGCAATTATTTTAACGTTTAATACTGAAATGGTAACAGCCGCTTTATAAGTAAAGGTTTCGCTGCAACCGTATTTTGTAGTTACAGTAAGTTTACCATTCAAAACATAACGGCCACTGGTTCGGCCAGTAAGATCGTAACGGTGCTTAATAACTCTACTGTTATTAATTCCTGTATACCACTGAGTATTGGTAACAGAGTCACCAATAATTATATTATTTGCCCCTCCTGGATCGCCGAAATCCCATTTAAAAAAGGCTATATCTTTTAATTTAGTAAAAGTATCTGTTGTGTTTTTTATAGTTACCGTAGCTTTTATACACGAATCGGGCTTGTCGGAAGTAAACGAAACCCCTAGTTTTGGGAATACCCTAATAAATTTTGAAAATACGGTTTTCGATATACAGCCGTTGTAATCTTCGGCCTCTATGGTCATATCAAAAAAACCACCATTGGGGTCAATTACCGAATGGCAAATGGTGTCTCCGCCTTTTGGATCGTTAACAACGTATAATGCACCGTCGCTAAATAGGTATTTTAAAGATAATATTTTACTCGGTTTTCCATCTCCAATTGGAGGAGGAGGGTTATTGGCAGCCTTGGTGCTGTCGATAAAGCAAAATTTATTCCCTAAAAAACATTGACTGGATGGAAAAAGCGCAATGGTTTTTATTTTAGGACTTTCCTTAATAACAATCATTACGGTATCCGAACAATTTCCAGATCCTCCTGAGCCTTTAAAGGTTACAACATAAACCCCTGCTTTGGCATAGGCATGCGCTGGATCGCGAATGGCGGTGGAGGTACCGGGCCCCACAGTTTTGCCATCGCCAAAATCCCATTCGAAGGTAGTTCGGCCTGGCGAATTGGCCTCAAACTGAATAAGCGAATTTTCGCAATTGGAGCTCTTGGCACGGTTCCATCTTGGATCACATGGTTGGGCAAAACCAATTTTTGCGAGTGTAAATAATACCAAAAGCAAGAGTGCTTTTCGTAGGGTGGAGAGGGTTGAATGTGTTCTCATAATTTTTTGTTTGTTTTTGAAAGGGCTACCTTTTGAAACAGCCCGCTATGTTACGATATTTATTTTAATTTGCAATAATTCTTTAATATAAAGTTAATTTACTTCTGTCTTTTTTCTTAAATCCGCTGTTCAACTCATAATAGTAAGTATAAGTATATAGGCCAG
>CAMDXE010000040.1 GCA_945878925.1 Chitinophaga pinensis | reverse complement strand
GTTATTTACGCCTTAATAGCCAATTCACTTATCATGGCCTTTATCTTTTTTAATTGGCGAATGATCATTATTTCATTTATTCCTAATATTATTCCACTAATTATGACCATTGCCATAATGGGCTTTTGTGGCATCGATTTTAAACCAAGTAGCATCATTGTGTTTTCGATTGCTTACGGTATAGCGGTAGATTATAGCATTCATTTTTTGGCAAAATATCGGCAAGAACTCAGAAAGCACAATTATAAAATTCCCAAAGCGGTATCGAGCGCCTTAAAAGAATCGGGGGTAAGCATGATTTATTCGGCTGTGGTATTGTTTTTTGGATTTCTAATTTTTGCGTTTTCATCCTTTGGAGGCACCATTATGCTTGGCATCTTAACGAGTATAAATTTAATACTAGCCTTGCTATCAAATCTAATTTTATTGCCTGCCTTATTGCACAGCTACGATGTAGCCATTGCCAAAAAGAATGAGGGAAGTGGTTTGGTTGATTTAGATAGTTTTGAATAAAAACAAATTCGCACCTATTTTATCTGAGGAGGATTGCCCGAGCACCAGAGAATTTTTCCGTTGGGGCTAATTAAGGCTTTTTTGAAAGCCTCGGTTTTGCCTTTTTTCGTTTGAGGCTTATCCGAATATAAAACACTTGTAAATTCGGTACCGTTAATATTTTCCATGGTCATAAATTGAGGTTTTATAACCCATTGTCCATTTTTTGAAAGCAAACCCCATAGGTTTCTATCGTCGCAGGCCGATGCAAGTCCTTTAACGAAATTATGCGAATCGCTCAATTTTATAGGAATAATCACTTTACCATTTTTGTCAATAAACCCAAATTTATCGTCAAGCTTAACTCTTGCCAGTCCGTCGGCAAATTGGTCGACTCTGTCGTATTTAACCGCTATAATTATTTTGCCCTTGTTGTCGATAAATCCCCATTTATTATAAATTTTTACGGCGGCCAAGCCTTCCGAAAAGTTTAAGATCGCTTCATAAATACAAGGCGATATGGGATGTCCATTTTTATTCATAAACCCATATTTATCTTTAACTGTAGAGTAGGTGGCATAACCATTACTATAATCGCCGGTGTAATGTTCGTTAGGAATTTCTACAACAGGCCAACCGGTAGTGTCGATATATACCGTATACGTATTCATGCGTTTGCATAAGGCCAATCCATTGCTAAAAGGATATACCTGCTCAAAATCGACCGATAGCTCCTTTAATTTACCATGTTTCGACAAAATGTACCATTGTTTTTTTGATTTTACAATGGCCCATGAATGATCCATAATGGAGCTATTTTTTTCTTCAAAAATCATATCATGAATTGGCAACCCTTTTGTATTAATGTATTGGCAATTGTAGACCGATTCGTCGTCGTCGCTATTTGATAACTCCGAAATTAAGGAAGTAGAGACTTTTGCAATTCCATTATAAAATCGAAACGGTTCTAAATATTTCCCTTTTATTACTGTATCGCCTCTATCGTTCAAGCAGCCCCAGGCATCTTTTTCTTGACTATTTTTTTTAAAATTCACGCAGATCAATCCTTCCGAAAAGTGTTCAGCAATACGATTTTTATCGTGGGTGCCAATAGCCGATTGACGGCCAATGGTATCTATAAAATAACAGGTTCTACCGGCAGGATCGTCCACTCTAAACCATTTTTTTTGTGCTCGACCCTCTAATGAAACTAAGAAGATGATTATTAGTAAAGCACTTTTATTCATACCTATTTTAAAATTTTTGGCAAACATCCATCTTTTATAAGCTACTTTTTTGTGCGACTTGTAAACAAAGGCTCATTTTTAGGTAAAAATTGACCATTAAAGTATATGCATTGGCGTAAAAAGAAATCATTCCCTACTAAACGCAGGCTTTTCAATACTATTGCGCTTTTTGGGTAATCTTTTAGCCGCCTATCAATTCTATAGGATAATCCTGATTTTACGAAATGCTTGTCGCACAGTAAGCCCTATTTTTTTGCTATCTTCGCAGCGTTTTTTAAGAAAATAACGTGCAGCAAGAAGGTCAAACAAAATTATATCCAGAATTTAAATCAGCAAATTTTCCTGAATTCGAACAGGAAGTGGCAAAGTTTTGGAAGGAAAAAAATATATTTCAAAAAACCATAAGCAACCGCAAGGGTGCCAATAATTTTGTGTTTTACGAGGGGCCTCCTTCGGCCAATGGAATGCCAGGCATCCACCACGTGATGAGCCGCACGATTAAAGATATTTTTTGCAGATATAAAACCTTGCAAGGATTTAAAGTTGACCGTAAAGCCGGATGGGACACCCATGGCTTACCCATTGAATTGCAAGTTGAAAAAAAATTAGGCATCACCAAGGATGATATAGGAAAAAAAATAAGCGTTGAAGATTATAATGCAGCCTGCAGGCAAGATGTTATGAAATTTAAAAGCGTTTGGGACAATTTAACCGAACGTATAGGCTATTGGGTAAATCTTGACAATCCTTATATAACCTACGAAAACGAATACATCGAAACCGTTTGGTATTTGCTTAAAGAAATTTACAAAAAAGGGTATTTATACAAAGGCTATACCGTCCAACCCTATTCGCCGGCTGCCGGAACGGGTTTAAGTTCGCACGAACTCAACCAACCCGGAACCTATAGAGAAGTAAAAGACACCACGGTTGTGGCCCAGTTTAAACTAATTGGAGACCTCCAAGGTTTTGAAAACCTTGGAGGTCTTAACGATGAAATTTATTTCCTCGCATGGACAACTACACCCTGGACTCTACCAAGCAATACCGCATTGGCAGTGGGTCCAAAAATTAAATATGCTTTAGTCAAAACATATAACCAATATACTTTCAAATCTATCCAAGTAATTTTAGCTAAAGATTTAGTAAAAAAGTATTTTGCCGACGAGGATTCTGCTTTAAACTTTGAGGATTATAAGCCAGGCGATAAAAAAATCCCATTTCAAATACTGAATGAATTAAAGGGTAGCGACCTTATTGGACTTAGCTATGAACAATTATTGCCCTATACCCTACCTGCCGAAAATCCAGAAAAAGCCTTTAAAGTAATAGCTGGCGACTTTGTTAGCACAGCCGAGGGAACAGGCATTGTTCATATTGCCCCAACCTTTGGTGCCGACGATGCGCGCGTAGCTAAACAAGCAGGAGTGCCAGCCATGTTGGTTATGAACGAAGAGGGCAAATTGGTTCCCTTGGTAAATTTACAAGGAAAATTTGTGAAGGAAATGGGTGAATTTGCTGACAAATATGTTAAAAACGAATATTATAGCACGGCTCCCGAAAAATCGGTTGATGTAGAAATAGCGATAAAGTTAAAAGAAGAAAACAAGGCCTTTAAAGTAGAAAAATACGAACACAGCTATCCTCATTGTTGGCGAACCGACAAACCTATACTCTATTATCCCATGGAAAGTTGGTTTATAAAAACCACTGCCGTTAAAGATAGATTAATAGAATTGAACAAAACCATAAATTGGAAACCCGAACATACGGGGGAAGGGCGTTTTGGAAATTGGCTCGAAAATTTGGTAGATTGGAACCTAAGTCGAAGCCGTTACTGGGGCACGCCATTGCCTATTTGGAAAACCGAAGATGGAAGTGAAGAAATTTGTATAGGCTCGATTGCCGAATTAAAAACAGAAGCGGCCAAATCGGTAAAGGCTGGGTTTATGACCGAATCGGCATTCGAAAGCGGGCATGGTTTAGATTTGCATAGGCCTTATGTCGACAATATTATCCTTGTTTCGCCATCTGGAAAACCCATGAATCGCGAAACGGATTTAATTGACGTTTGGTTTGATAGTGGCGCTATGCCTTATGCTCAGTGGGGATTAAAGCCCACCTCAACCCTTCCCGAAGGGAAGGACTTTGGACTTGGAAAAGGTAAAAACTTTGGTTATGAAACGGCTAATCCTGCCAATTATAAATTTTTAAAAGAATTTGCCGAAAAAAATAGAGATAACCTAACCCAAGCTGAATCTGCTTTATGGACATTATTAAAAGGTGATAAATTAAGTCATTTTCATTTTCGACGACAACATATTATTTACGATTATATCGTAGATTTTATTTGTTTAGCAAAAAAAGTTGTTATCGAGATAGATGGTAAAATCCATAATTTACCTGATAATATTATTTCAGATCAACAAAGAACAGATAATCTCAAAAAAATGGGATTCGAAGTTATTCGATTTACAAATGAAGAGGTATTGGGAGATACTGATAATGTTTTAAAAATTATCGTTAAAAAATTGTCGCATACCCCTTCGGGTCCCCACCCCCTTCCCTTCGGGGAGGGACGGGGAGAGGCGTGGGCCTTCCCCGCCGATTTTATAGCCGAAGGCGTTGACCAAACCCGAGGTTGGTTTTTTACCTTACATGCCATATCTACCATGTTATTTGATTCCGTGGCCTACAAAAATGTAGTGGCCAACGGATTGGTATTAGACAAAAACGGCAATAAAATGAGCAAAAGGTTAGGTAATACAGTCGACCCATTCGCAACCATTGATACCTATGGAGCCGATGCCACCAGATGGTATTTAATTGGAAATGCGGCGCCTTGGGAAAATTTAAAATTTGATATCGAGGGACTTGCCGAAACCCAACGTAAATTTTTCGGAACACTGTACAATACCTATTCGTTTTTTGCTCTGTATGCCAACCTCGATAAGTTTACCGATTATGAAACCAACCGAATCGAACGAAAGAATCTATCTGAACTGGATAAATGGATATTATCGGCCTTACACAAATTGATAGTTGAAGTTAGAGAGAGTCTTGATAATTTCGAACCCCATATAGCCACTCGGGCCATTCAAGATTTTGTAAACGACCATTTAAGCAATTGGTACGTTCGCTTATCGCGCAGGCGCTTTTGGAAAAGCGAATCATCCACCGACAAACAAGCAGCCTTCGAAACGCTTCAAGAATGCTTGGTGGTGGTTAGCCAATTGATGAGCCCCATTGCTCCATTTTTTGCCGATTGGCTTTATGGCAATATGACACAAAATGTTAGAGAAAAAGCCATAATTAACCAAAGTCCCTTAAAACATGAGTCGGTACATTTGACCGATTTAGTGATGCCTACTGAGGCAAATATCGATTTCGGACTATTGGAGCGAATGGAGTTAGCCCAACAAATTTGCAGCATGGTGCTTGCTATACGCAAAAAAGAAAAAATAAAAGTACGCCAACCGCTACAAAGTATACTTATGCCAGTGCTTGATAGCCATTTTGCGCAGCAAGTTAGCTTGGTAAAAGACCTTATTTTAACAGAAGTAAACGTCAAAGAACTGAATTTTTTATACGAGGGAGAACAATCCATATTCGTAAAATCGGCCAAACCCGACTTTAAAAAATTAGGGCCAAGAGCCGGTTCCTCCATGAAAGAAATTAGCGTGGCGGTGATTGGATTTACCGATAAAGATTTAAAAATTTTAGAACAAAATGGAAGCATTGATTTGCAATTATCCATGGGTGTGTTTACCCTTAATCAAGATGAAATTGAGGTAATAACCAAAGATGTTGAGGGCTGGCAAGTGGCTGTAAATGGCAAAATAACCTTAGCCTTAGATCTTACTATTTCTGCGATTTTGAAACAGGAAGGATTGGCCAGAGAAATTGTTAATAAAATTCAGAACATGCGCAAAGACAATGAATATGAGGTTAATGACCGAATTATAGTTAAGATTACTCCACATGTTGATGTAAATAGTTCGATAATTCAATTCAAAAATTATATTTGCAACGAGATTTTAGCAGATGACCTTATAACAGAGGACATCATAGATGGCGAACTGACAGATATTAATGGCACTGAAGTAACAATTAAAATTAATAAGGTTTATGGAAATCGAAAATAAAGAACGAAGCCGATACAATGATCTTGAACTTCAAGAATTCAAGGAAATCATACTTAAGAAACTTGCATCGGCCAAAGCCGAGTTAAAAGACCTGAGCGAGTCTGGCAACAACTCTAATGGCACCGACGACACCGGAAGCGTCTACAAAACGATGGAAGACGGAAGCTCCACGCTTTTAAAAGAAAGCAATTCGCAGCTTGCAGGACGGCAGCTAAAATTTATCAGTAATTTGGAAATGGCCCTGCTCCGAATTGAAAATAAAACCTATGGCATTTGCAAAGTAACAGGCAAACTCATCCAAAAAGAAAGACTAATGGCCGTACCCCATACCACTCAAAGTATGGAAGCTAAACTAAAACAATACAAATAATTCTATTGAAATCAATTACCAAGAAGCAATACTTTCTTCTATCCTCTATAATTTTATTAACGGTTTTAGCCCTCGATCAAGGGCTGAAAATTTGGGTTCTCAAGAACATGTATTTGGGCCAAACCAAACAAATGCTTGGCAATTGGTTTTACCTCCATTTTACCGAAAACAATGGCATGGCTTTTGGGGTAGAATTAGGCGGAATAACTGGAAAACTTATTCTAACTGCTTTTCGGCTCTTGGCTGTGGCGGGTATTATTTGGTATTTGATCAAACAGATTCGTGAAAACGCTCATATAGGCCTCATTGCATGCATAAGCTTAATACTGGCAGGCGCTCTAGGCAATATTATTGATAGCGTGTTTTATGGCGTTTGGTTTAACGAATATGTTACCTACACCGATAAAGGATCTTACTTTTTAGGAAGAGTGGTGGATATGCTTTATTTCCCCATCATCGAAACCCATTACCCTTCTTGGTTCCCGGGTTGGGGTGGTCAAGATTTTACGTTTTTTCGCCCCATATTTAATCTGGCCGATACCAGCATTAGCACAGGCGTTATCTCCATCATCGTTTTTCAAAAGCGTTTCTTTGGCAATCAGTTGGAAGAGCCTTTATTATCGGATGAATCTGAAAATGATGCTGAAGACGTAAATAGTGTAGCCGAAGAAAACACGGTTCAAAACGAAGAATCGAATTCTGAAGAATCCGATAAAGAAATTTAGAAATATCGGCTAATACAGATTATTTATTTTTTACTACTCTTCGGTTTCCAACTTACTATCAAGGTGAGATTGTCATTTTTTAGTATATTACTCTGACAAATCTTTTGTGGTTTTTTCGGTTTTAATTCATAACATTTGTTGTAACTAATCATTTAATAACCTTTTTATGAAAAAGCAAAACCCATTCTTTGTTCTACATCCATCTAACAGACAGGCATGTTTTAGCCGTCAGGCTTTCGGAAATCCTTCTTATGCTTTTGTAAACTATCACAGTCAAAAGTACACTTCAAATTTTAAGAACCTGAAAAATGTTATTTCACAGGTTTTTATTTTTTGCCTCCTGATGTTAATTAATTTTTGTTCACCTTCCTTCGGTCAATCTTATTATAAGGTGGCTTCCAATGAAATTGAACATGGAGCCCCTGGAGGTTTTATTACAAAAGATTGGTCTTTTTCGGTAATCGAAGATATTGATCTTAATCTTGTTAATGCGGGGTATTCAAGTGATGGAGTTCAATCTGGTGCATTTCCTTCTTTATACAAAACAAGCCCAGACTTTATCCCAATCTGGAAAAACAGGTACACATCCGGGTATGATGGAATTACGACACAAAATTTTTCTGGATGGGGGTCATTCCAAGATGTGCTCGAATATACCGACCCTGTTGATAATGTACGTTACTACGTTGCAGTTGGCTTTGCAGTGGTTAATGGTGGAACGGTTCTCCCACCTGCCAAATCAAATGGTATTAAACTTGTGATAGTTAAACTATTTATTGACGGAACAACAGTACCTGGGTTTCCAAGAATTTACAATAATGAATTAACATCAATACCATCTAATAATAATGTATATACTCATGAAAGACGTGGAAGAGCGATTATATATCAACCAACCACAGATAATCGTTTTTTCTATATCGCTGGCCTTGATGCCGATGAAGCTACTGTGTTTCGACTTGACAAAGATTTATCCTGGACATCTTTAACTATTATTAAACCAAAGGCTGCTGGCATTAACTTTCAACCCCATGGAGATTTTATAGTTTATGTTTTGAATATTCAAATGGATCTAAACCTGATGGCACGCCTATGATTCCGACACAGGATCCTACAGCGATTTGGGCAACAGGTATGGCTTGGTCTATTAGCGCCGGTGTACGGGCGGATAGTAATGTGCTGATTACTAAAATACCAATTGGTTTCACTTCTCATCAAACTGTTAAGGAAACCTCCGGTGCGCCTCCAAGCCCTGTATGGAATAATAGTGGTGGTGGGCCCTGGGGCGCTCATGCCAATTGGTATAGTCACTTTAAAAATCAAGCACCATTTATGGGGTCGACTAATCACAACAGAACTTCAGGCGATATGGGTTTTAGCATTCGGCAATTAAAAGATGGCAATATAGTTACTGCAGGAATTGCAAATATTATAATGCATTTTAAACAAGGCATAACTCCGCCACTTTTAGTTCAATATAATACAGATCATGGTACCGATATTCGGTATTGGACAGATGGGGATGCTTATGCAACCCTGATTGACCATTTAAATTTTCCTACTCCCGGGCTACCCTCAGCTGGTGGATATGAAATAGCTGCCAAACATATAGCCCACTTTAGTGGGATGGAGTATTTTGTAAAGGTTAGACAGGATTATGATGATAATCTTTTTTTTACCGGTTCAAATGGGGATACCTTGGTAGCACCAACCTATATCAGTCCTTTGGGAACTGAAAGACAATTATTTTCCAGCTTTTATGTTGTTAAGACGGATAAAAATTTAGATCCACTATGGAATAAAGCTTATACCGGGCATAAAATTGATGAAATAACATGTGGCTTTGGAAGTACCGTTTGCACTAATAATCAGCTTGTGGTTACTGGGGACAACAAATTTGAAAAAGATAATTATGATATGATTCGGCTTTTTAATTGCGTTGATAAAACACCAAACTATGATTTATTTCCAACCACCCCTAATTCATTTGATTTTATTAGCATTTCAACGCTTGACCTATTAGGAACACCGGGAACCCTAACTTTTACTTCTCCTACAAAGTTAAAAGGTCGGTTAATAATTGAATCGGGATGTACTGTAGATGTTAATGGTGTGGAACTTCAATTTGCCGATTTGGACAGATTGGATGATTTAGCATACTCTAAAGGTTTTGAGCATGGCATAGTTATAAATCCGGGAGGTAAATTGATTTTAAGAAATGGTGCAGTTCTCACATCAGTTACTGATTGTAATGCAAAATGGCGAGGTGTACAGGTATCTGGTTTAGGAAGCGGCACGGCCAACCAATCAATCCCTTCCACCATTGGAATATTGGAAATGACCGACAGCCGCATTGAAAATGCTGTAATAGGGGCAAGTATTGAAGGTGGTGGTTTAATAACATGTTCTAATTCCAAAACTAATATGAATCATGTCAACTTTTTAAACAACCGCAAAGGGGTATCATTCTATTCATTTGCCGGGCCTAATTTAAGCCGCTTTAATTTTACCAATTTTGATTTTGTAAGCCCTTTAGGAATTAGAGATTTTGGTATCATTGGTCTTAATACACATTGCAGTATGTGGGATGTTGAAAATATTATTTTTAACGGATGTACATTCAAAAATCAATACACAGGGCCCTATCGCTTAGGCTTTGGTATAGCCTCTATTGACGCATCTTTTCAAGTTATAAGAGGTAATAATTCCAGTATAGGTAATCCATGCAATATTCCAACAGGCAGAACAACTGAATTTGAAAATTTAACATATGGAATGGTTACCGATAGAACCCCTTCAAATACTATAACACGGTTTATTGGGGTAGCGGAAGCTAAATTTACCAATTGTGGAGTTGGCTGGCAATGTGATGATGACAATAAACCTTTGGCTTACGAGAATGAGTTTATTTGGAATGATGTTTTGGGGAATTATCCAACGATGCCTAATTTCCCGGATGTTTTTGGATTAAGTTATGCATCTTCAAGCAATGTTAAAGTATTTGAAAATACTTTTAGCACAAATGGAAGTATTCCATTCGCCAAAGCGGGGATTATTATAACAAACCCAAATTCAGGTTCCTTTAAATCGGTTCTACGCAAAAACTTTTTTACTAAGACCGGTTCCACCTTTGAAATTGGGGTGATGACAAGCGGCAATAACGACCTATTTGAACTGAGATGCAGTGAATTTACCGATATGAAATATTTTGATTGGCATAATAATGGGCTTAATCAAGATCAGATTGATCTCACTGATCCATTTAATCCAGAACATTTTAATAATAAACATTGGACAAATCCACTAACAAGTCATGTTCATTCGAATACCGGTAGCGGTTTGTTTGATTATCACCATACTGATCCTTCACTCTCCGTTACAGGTGACGCGACATTAGTGCCAACCAGCCTTCCTGCCTATGATTGTACTAAATTTGATGAATGTATTATGTATAATCCTCTTGGAAATCTTAATGGCGATGATATTTTTGAATTAGCAGATATTGGTATCTTAATGCCACGGATGGAAGAGATTATTTGGCAACACATTAAAGCAAAAAACTATCCCGAAGCATTAGCTCTTACCGATAGATTAGAAGATTTTGACTATAAACGTTTTCTTAATTTGGCTATTCCTATACTTAAAGAGCATCGAGAAATGAAACCCACCACTGAGGAGGTGGAAACATTAAAGGAAATAGCCCTCAGCAACACTAGCGCAAGCCTTAATGCAAAACATTTTTTGAGTTTCTTTCTTGAAATATTGGTTAATAAAAAGGTAGAATTCCCTGCTGTTTCTACAAATAATAATTTAACCGCCAGTTCAAAAAATGTAAAAAAATCAGAACTTGTTAATTTAAGGGTCTTCCCTAACCCAACCAAAGGCCTAATTAATTTTGAATGGAACATGGCTGCCAATCTGCCTGTTACCTTAAGTATCACTGATGTTAATGGTAAACTGGTGTATGAAAATAAAAATTTAGAATCTAAGTTTATACAAACGGTAGATTTAAAATCGCAACCCAGAGGTATATACATCTATAAAATATTTACAAACAACCGCTATGTTAAAACTGGTAAAATTGTTTTATCACATTAACATATCTAAAATCTTAAAATTCCGATGGCTTATAACCATCGGAATTTTAAATATAGGTGTCAATGTACTAGCACAAAGAGACAACGTTTGGTTATTGCATAACATTCCTCAATTAAGTCAAAATCAAGATACGGGTTTTTGTTATAATTTTAATTTTTGCCCTCCTTTGGTTCAAAAAATTTATCTTCAAAAGGATAACTATTACGATTACAAATTTTTACAAAGAACCAGTCAATATTTTCCAAGATTTGATGGTAGTTTCTGCGATACACTTGGTCAATTTGTTTTTACCGAATTATTTGGAATGCACTATTATAATCAGTCGGGAAAAATATATAACCAAACCAGCATAAATCCTAGCATTTATAATTATAATAATAATGGTAGCCTAGGAATATTTATGTCCGTTAAGGACCGAACCTATTATTTCAAAGCTTTCCAAAAATATACGTATGACACAATTGCGCCTAACAATGTAAAGAGAAATTTTGATTCTATCATTTTATATGTGAGTGAATTTACAAATTCAGGTACCTTAATTTCAAAAAATAAGAAAATTTATAGCATTAAAAATTCATGCAGTACAATTGATTGGAACATGCTCCAACTTTTTAGAGGAAAAAAAGTAGATGAACAAACCGCTGAATTATTCATTGGATACACAGCGAGTAAAAAAGGACATGAGCGATTGCATTACGATTTTAACTCTGGGGCTATAACCAAACAAATACCGGTATTCAACGATACATATTTTGAGGATATGAATACATTTATAAAATATTCTTCAAATAAAAATAAATTTGCCCATACAGATACGAATCAAAAAGATTTAAGGGTATATATAAATACGAATAAAACGGATTATGCCTTAGAAAAAATCATAGATTTCAGTAAGTTTCCATCCCCGGCAAAGGGTTATGTGTATTCAGGTAAGGGTGATATTTGTTTTTCTCCAAATGACTCTGTCCTCTATGCAATTGTAGGGTATAACAAAGATACACAATCCGTTAATCCAATTCTTAATGCTTATCTTATAGTGCTTAAATATTATAACCCTTATGTTGATTATAAGTTTATTACCTTATATGAAAAGGAAAAAAGTGTAAAAGGAAATAGTCCAAATTATTATTTAAAATTGGGGCCGGATGGTAATATATACGGGAGCAGCGGGGGTAAGGTAAATGGAAATTTCAGAATAGTGCGTCCAAATAGAGTAAGTACTTATAAATTTGAGCAAATGCCGGATATTAAGGATGGCAGCCTACAACCGAATTATAGTCTTTATATCTCCACTCTTGAAGACTACAAAAAAACAGAATTCACCTGGCAGCCTACCTGTGATAGCCTCAAGGTAAGATTTACGAATACCTGCGATACCCAATACTTTAAGCGCTACCGTTTGTTTTTTGATAACGGTGATAGTATAGACCTTGGCAAAAACTGGAATACAAAAATATATAATTACGCCAAAACAGGAAAATACTATGTAAGGCTAAAAGCCTTCAGCAAAATAGGCGGCTTTATATGGTATGGCGATAGCATAGAAGTAAATATGCCTCCCATTGCTAAATTTGGGATACAAAAAACCAAGGGCTGTCAATGGATAGGCTACGGGTTTACCGATAGCAGTAAGTTGTTTGGCATAAAACCCGGCTTTACCGCTTATAAGCATTGGCTGTTTGGCGATGGTAAAGATAGCATAGACGCCAGCAGCAATCCCAAACTTACCTATACTTACACCACAAGCAATACGTTTACTGTGAAACTGGTGGTGAACAATGGCTACTGTACTGATACCGCCAGCCAGATAAATAATGTGGTGATATTGCCAGCCCCAAAACCGGGGATATCTGCTGCACCGCTTACAGGCTGCACCCCATTAAAAGTGAACTTTAGTTATAAATACTCGGACGTATTAGATAGTGCTGTTTGGCGAAGCGGCTTCGCCGCTTCGCCCGGCTACAAAGGCATTGTTGGCAATTTTGTTTACAATACAGTCGGCAACTTTTGGCTATCCCAAAAACTCTATGGGCCAAGCGGTTGCATAACTGCTGATTCAGTACTGATAAAAGTAAACCCCGGCATAAGCGGAATGCCCGATATACTTGCGGCTACGGTTGTAAATGAAAATTCTATTGACCTGAAATGGACAAAACACCTAAACGCCGTGAGTTACAGCATAATTAAAAACAACAGCTTCCTTACCCGAACCCCCGACACAAGCTATACCGACAGAGCCGCCAATACCCTTATGCCCAATAGTTATACTATAAAAGCCATAAGCCAATGCAACGATAGCAGCAGCCTGCAGGATGTTGCCCAAACCATTTATTTGCAAGCCCTTCGCACCGATAACAACGAAGCCAAGCTAAACTGGAATTCTTACCAACGTTGGGAATTTGGAGTTAATACTTACCAATTGTTCTCGCAAAATGATGCAGGTTATTTTGAATTAATGGCTACCATTAACGGGCAAACTTTGGATTATCTGGATAAAGAATTTGGCACAGTGAGTGAAGCTCAACGCTGCTACAAAATAATAGCGGATGAAAAGGATGGAAACCTACAACAATCCGCAAGTAATATTTATTGTTTACCTTTAAAACCGATTTTATTAATCCCCAATGCGTTTAGCCCTAATGGCGATGGAGTGAACGATCGTTGGAAGATAGATTATAAAGGAATTAAAGAAGCCCATATCAAAATATTTAACCGATGGGGTGAAGTTATCTTTAAATCTACAGCTGAAAAACCAGAATGGGATGCAATTTATAAAGGATTGCCTGTTCCTGTAGGAACCTATTTTTATCAGATAGAAGCCACCGGAATAACCGTAGGAAAGGTTTATAAAAGTGGATTGGTGGAGGTGGTGAGATAGATTTGATACTAATTCACACCATTCATAGCCCCTTTATTTATACTCCTCCTTTTTTATCCTTATTTTCTTTGCGCCAAAAATTGCGGAAAATAAAATATACGCCAATAAATACAATGGTTGTTATTAATACTTCGGATAATAGCATTTGATTAATAAACTCTTCACGGGTTGGATTTGGTTTCATTTTTTAGTGTTTGATAAAGGTAGAATTAAATAACTGGCCTTCAAAATTAAGCCGAATAAAATACATTCCCGGCATCAAATCGCTAATATTTATTTCACCGTTTTCAGTCAGGTGAGTCTCCATAAGCTTTTGCCCTGCTAAATTAGAGATGATGGCTTCGGCTTTGCTCAAAATCCCCGCTTGGCAAATTATAAAGAGCTTGTCATTAGCTGGATTTGGGTAAAATTGTAAGGGCGACGATTTTATGTTTTTAATTCCTACAAAATGCTTTAGGAACAAAGTGTCGGATTGAGAATAACAATTGCCCTTATTACCAAAATTAACGACTATGAATTGTGCCTTATTAAAACCTGGACAAACAAAAAATGAATCCAAAATATAATTGTTCAAGAACAATGAATCTTGATAATACACACGATAAACATAGGAGTATAAGGTATCTCTATTTTTAATTTTTATGGTGTCCGAATACATGGATGCCTGCTCAATCTGGGGTTTAATCGTTTTATAATTAATTACCTTGGCCACAAAACTATCTTGGCATGCCGATACGGTATCTTTAGTAAATACGGTATAAGTTTTAGTGTAATCCTGATTAAGCGAATTGGTATAAACCGGCGTTTTAATGGTAGGATTTTTTAGAAAATCCTTTGGTTCCCAACTAAAAACCATCGTTTGCGTATCGCCAGAAACATGCTTAGGCAAAAAACGGATGGAAGAATCGTAACAAACCCTGTATTTCCAGAAAAAATCCAATTTATACTTTGGATTATTTATATAAATTAAAGTTAAATCTTTGCTTGTTTCGCAGCCAAACTGCAGGGATTTTAATGTTGCCGTATAGGTTTTATTTACATTTACGTTTTCCGGAATTTCAAATTTATAGTTGGTTTCCAAAAAATTGATATCCGATTTATCGGTCCAAAGAATCGTTGTATTGGCAATACTATCGCCCCCTATAATTGCTTTTTGCCTTTGGCAAACCAACAGCGTATCTTTAAATGGTATGTTTATTGAACCACTTTTTTGTTCCGTTACTACCGAATCTTGTATAAGGCATCCTGTAGTTTTGGGTTGTTTTACTAATTTAAAAGTATGAATCCCAGCTTGAGTTACTTCCATTTGAGATGTTTTATGGCTTTGCAATTTTCCATCAATATACCATAAGTAATTTACCAATACCGAATCTTCATCCCTTGCCTTGCCGAGCAATACCCGATTCGAAGCGCAATAATTTATGGTATCTTTATCGCTCACAAAAACAGTGGGTACAAAAGGCACTATGGTTTCCATTTCATTTAAACTATAAAAAACCGGATTTGTACTTCGAATGCGAATTTTATAAAGGCTTCCATAAAACCGTTTTTCAAATGGCAAGCTTACCCTAAAGGTATTGGGTTCGGATATGGTTTTTTCGCTCCCAATAATAGTAGCCGACGAAAACTTGCCATTGGCATCCGAAAGCTCAACATAAAAAATATTACCCGTATTGTATGTGCCTTTGCCTTTATACTGAATGTTGTTGTTTACATTAAAGCTATCGCCAGCACATTTTGCGGTATCCACATCGTTTATATAAACCATATGAAGCTTATGAAACTCAATTTTATTACAATTCGAGCAAGCCAATACTATTACATCATCCACTTTATTAAAACACAAACCAGTGGGCTTGCTATACTGGGCTAAGCCAACAGCATTTTTAAAATTTTTGTCTAGCCGATAAAAATAGCTATCGCCCCAACTTGTAGCGTAAAAATTTCCTTGAATATCTTCTTCCAAGCTATTAATGTAATCGAGCGTTGTGGTTTGAATCACCGTAGCAGTTGCATTGATGATGTTAAGATTATAGATTACCGATTTGATGGTATCGGTGCTTACCAGCAAGCGATTTTTTTTATCAAAAAGCAAAGCTTTAGGGCGGCGGATGCTTGAATCGAAAACAGTTATGGTAGGAATATAAAACGGTGCCCCCCCTACCACAACCTTAAAAACTTTGTTGGCTGTGGGGTCGCTCATATAAAACACATCGCTTTTTGTTTTATCCAATTCTATGTCTTCCAAATCGATGGCCCCCGATACCTTAAAGGATGCGATGAATGAATAGCCATCGGCATCATAAACTTTTACTTCATTGCTATCGAGAATTAATAAGCCATTATAGGACCCAAAAGTGGCCAACAACATGTCCTTAGGCCGTATCAAACCTGTTATGATTTCTTTTTTATCAAAATTAGAATCGAGCATGGTAACTGTTTTACCTGCTAAATTCGAAATAAAATATGCTTTATTAGAGGCATAATAAACTACGCTATTGGGTTTATCATAAGCCATACTTAGTACAGCCCATTGTGTAATTAGAATTACCAATACGTATTTTAACATAAGGATAGGGACTACTTTACGTTTCAATT
>CAMDXE010000039.1 GCA_945878925.1 Chitinophaga pinensis | reverse complement strand
GTAATAATAGGTTTTTTCTGGACAAATAAAGTCCACAGAAAGTTATTAACAGACAAGAATAAATGTAAGGTTCTTTATTAAAATTAGAAACTTAAGTGTTAGTCTGGAAAGGTTCTCCGTGCGTTGAAAAATTTTAGCTCTTTTGGATTTGCGAAGGGTTGGCTTGAGTATCGGGCAAAACCAAATGTGCTAAAATGTGCGGTTGGTTAGATGAATTTTCATAGGGTTTCCGCTAACGTTTGCAGGCATGAGCAGTGCGACAACGGAGCCACAAAACTTTCACCCAGAACAAAGGTAATTGGAAGGACACACTTTCACAAACTATAAAGCCAGCATTGCTTCATGCCTGCTGTTAGGGGCTGGCATTTTTCTATGGGTTTCGTCCAACCAAAGTTCAGTAACTTAATTCTTGAACACAATTGTCTAATGTTGAATTACCAATAGTTAATATCTCAAGAATTGGATGACTATCATACCATCCATCATTACCGATTAGAACTAAAGAAAATTGTTTTTGTTCTTTGAATTTAATTAAGTCAACGTAGAATAAATTCGCTGGTGATCCATAATAACTGAATACAACCTCGTAATTTCCTTCTTTACTTTTTAATAATTGAATAAGATACTGTGGTCCCGCTGCTTCAGTTACTCGGTCCTGCTGTCCAAATAAAATGGTGTTTGATACAACCAATATCTCATCTATTTTATCTCCATCAATGTCCTTTTTAATTATTTTGGCGATTAATTCATTTTCTTCAATGAATTTAAGTAAAGAGGTGTGACATTCATTTCTTAAGTCTATAAATTCGGAACTATCTTGAAACAAAAATGTCGATGAAGTATTGCTATTACAGTTTAAATATGGCTCCTTCATTTTTTCAACTTTTCTCGTTGCGATTGTATATGTATCAGCAGAAACTATGAAAGTTGATGTCAACAAGTAATTATATGGTTTAGGAGGGGAAGAATAAAAAGTTCCTCTTGTTGAGTTTTCTGAATTGGATAATATTTTCTTTTTCTGTTTTTCTGTTGCAATATTGTCAAGTTTTATATTAAGTGAACTCGCAAGAGTGATCTGTGAATAAACTGTTCCATTAATTGAGTCAATAAACAGAGCACCGTTAAAATTTGAAAAGCAAATTTTTCTATTATAGTTATAATCATAAGTCTGTCCGAATGAAAAAGTTGTCAGAAGAAATATATTTAATATGATTGAAGAATGTCTCATAATGCTTGCCCCTAACGTTCCCGCGCTTTGCGAGGTTGCGAGCTTCGTAACCGAGTATTTTCGGTTACTACTAAATTTCTTGCGAAAGATAAACGTGAATTTACCACAAAATTCGCAATCTCGCAAAACGTGTGTTGGCGGTAGTGCTTACTTTTCAAGCACAATTTTGTTGTTGTTGTTTGATTTAAATTGTCTGTTCCAATATATAATGTACACTGTGCCTAAAATTGTTGGCATAATCCAAACCAATGTCGTTCCTATATGAAGTCCAGCAACCAAAAATGCAGTCACAGATGCAATTAATGCCCCAATCATTCGTCCTAAATGGCTAATTAACCAAGCATTTTTCTTTTCGGTAAAAACTTTAAAAGTTTGAAAATCTCTAAATGTCATAAATGCCCCAAAACCACCAAAGAAAAGATACAAAATACTATTTTCTACTTTCTGAACCATTCCAATAATTCCAATAATTAACATTCCAATTGAAACCAAAAGCATTATTCCAGATATTAATTTGTCAATCAAGTCCGCTTTGGTTTTAATTTTGCTTTTTAAAGTCAAAGCTCGGTTTCCTGCCAAAATTAGATAAATTGTAAATATTCCGATTAGAAATAAAAATAAATTTTCGTGATTTGGCATTCTCGCTACAAAAAGCGAAATCAATGAACTTATTATCATTGAATATGAGAATATTTTTCCTGTTCTTTTGTGATTAAATCCTCCTTTTTTTACAAAAATGCTAATCATTCCTGTTATTAAACCAAGTCCTCCAAAAAATGCGTGAATGTAAATTAGTGTCTTAATTGTTTGCTCCATACTTTGTTAATTATTTGTCTGTCTGTTGTTTGTGTTTGGTCGGGTAGCATTACCGCCAACTTGCTTATACCCGATAAAAAACTTCGGTAAGCTAAACAGTATTTGATGGCTTGCCGAAGTATTGTATCGCATTACACATGAATTTTAAAAAAAAATTATTTGTAAAACCCTCTCATAATTATAGTCCCAACTGTAAACATTAAGAAAATAATTTTAGTAAACGTTTTTCGTAGTCTAAATATCGTATCAAAAAAGCCCGTTCAGTTGCGCTTCTACTTTATTTATTACCAAGCCAAAATCTTCGGGTTTGTTTTCAAAATCAATATCATCCACATCAATTATAAGCAAGGGCCCATCTTTATAACCCGAAACCCAAGCTTCGTAGCGCTCGTTGAGCCGTTTTAAATAATCTAAGCGAATGGAATCTTCATATTGACGTCCACGCTTTTGTATTAAATTAACCAAGGTTGGAATGGATGCCCGTAAATAAATCAATAAATCAGGCGCTTTTATCATGCTTTTAAGGCTTTCGAATAAAGCCTTGTAGGTATTGTAGTCGCGTGTACTCATCAAACCCATGCCGTGTAGGTTTGGTGCAAAAATATTGGCATCTTCATAAATGGTGCGATCTTGAATTACCGAATCGTTTCCCTTTACAATTTCTAATATGCTATTAAAACGCGTATTCAAAAAATACATCTGCATGTTGAACGACCATCTATGCATATCGTCGTAAAAATCACTGATATATGGATTATCGTCCAAGGCTTCGTAATGCGGAGCCCAATTATAATGTTTGGCCAACATTCGGGTTAGGGTTGTTTTTCCGGCGCCAATATTTCCGGCTATGGCTATATGTTTTATGGTGTCGTTCATGCCTTTCCTTTATTTTATAATTATGCTTCTTGCTGGCGAATTTATATCTTTTTGTGGCTCACAAATACAATGTGTATTATTTATCCTTTCGGTTCTAATTTATCTCATTCTCGTTATTGCATTTGCAACACTTTTGCTAAGCCTAAATTTGCTTTTTAATTTTATCAGCCTCTTTAATTTTCTCAGTCAATAGCAAAAAAAACATAGCAATTTTGATAGCTTTTACGGTATCAATAAAATTTACGGATGCCAATAATTTCTCTCACTTCTTTTAGCGTACGCGATGCACTTGCTCTGGCTTTTTCGGCCCCAATTTTTGCAGCATTAGCAAGCAAGTTTTCGTTTTTTAAGGTGTCAATAAATCGTTCGCGTATGGGTTTCAAAAATATTTCCATATCGTATGCCAATTGTTTTTTCAAATCGCCATAACGAATGGCGCAAGCATTATAATCCGAATTAAACGTATCGATAACATCGGGCTTACAAACCAATTGCATTAAATCGAAAAGATTTTGGACCTCTGTCGGTTTTTTTTGATTTTGTGTTTTCGGCCCTTCATCGGTCTTAGCCCTCATTATTTTTTTGGTATTAATCGATTCATCATCCGACAAAAATATAGCATCGGCTTCGCCACCACTTTTACTCATTTTCCCTGAGCCAGTCAAGCCAGGAACCTTAACCAATGCGTTTGAATAAGAAAAGGCCTGTGGTTCAGGAAAAAAATCGACGTTGTACAAGCGATTAAAACGATTGCCAAATTGCCTTGTCATTTCTATATGTTGTTCTTGATCTTTGCCTACCGGAACTTTATGCGCTCGATGAACCAATATATCAACCGCCATAAGCACTGGGTAAGTCAACAATCCAGCATTTACATTGTCGGGGTTCATTCTTATTTTTTCCTTAAAGGAGGCCGATCGCTCGAGTTCGCCTAAATAGGCATTCATATTCATATAGGTGTAAAGCTCCGAAATTTCAGGCACATCGCTCTGAACAAAGAGTGTACACTTATCAATATCTAAACCTGCGGCAATATATTCGGCCAATACATGTTTAACATTTTGGTGCAAATCGGCAGGGGTTGGGTGAGTGGTAAGGGAGTGAATATCGGCAATAAAAAAAAAACAATCGTATTCGTATTGCATTTTTAAAAAATTGGCGACTGCACCAAAATAATTGCCTATGTGCAATTTGCCTGTTGGCCTTATTCCGCTAACTACCCTTTCCATTCGATGCTTATTGATCTTTGGCAAAAATAATCGCCGAGGGGATAATAAAAAACTATGTTAAAAACTAATTGCCTTGATTTTAAATTATACAATACCCTTGTATTCAATGCTTAAGTAAAATAATACTTAAAATAAATATTACTCATAATTTATTTGCCACAAAAACAAACCACAAGCAGGCACCGACGTGCCATTAAACTGATTATTTTTCGATTCAATAATTCGTTTTAAATCCTCTATACTTTTTGTCTTTAATCCAATATCTACCATTACCCCAACAATAGCCCTTACCATATTGCGCAAAAAACGATCGGCTTTGATGGTAAAAACAATTTGATTGCCCGACATATCCCATCCGGCTTGCATTATTTGGCAAATTGTAGTTTTATTATCGGCCCCTTTTTTACAAAAACTTGCAAAATCATCATAGGCCATTAATACATTACAAGCCTGATTCATACTTTCTAAATCTAATTTTTTGCTCAAACAAAAACTTTGGTTTTCTAAAAATGGATTTTTACGTGTATGAATAAAATACTTGTATTCTCGGCTTTGGGCCGAAAACCTTGCATGAAACGATTCATCGGTTTCTTGGCACAATTCAATTGCAATGTCGGGTGGCAATATCGAATTTAATTTATAAGCTAGCTCGAGGTCAATCAAAGCATCGGTTTCGAAATGCGCACAATAGTTCTTGGCGTGAACGCCTGTATCGGTTCGGCCACACCCAACTAATTGGATTCCTGTACCCGTAATTTTCAGGAAAGCGTTTTCGATGGCAGTTTGAACAGAATTAGCATTATCTTGCTTTTGCCATCCATGATATGCGGTGCCGTTGTAGGCCAATCGTAATTGATATTTCAATACCACAAAAATAATACCTAAACCGAATGAACATAATAGTGTTGAAATGAATTATTTTTGGTTGGTTTGCACTTATGATTCAGCGAAAACAAACTTTGTGGTTAACCTTAATTTCCATTATATGTTTTTCAAGCATTTACCTAAACATACCTTACCGAGACGTGGATGGAAAAATTGACGCCAAAGTTATTGAAGACGCTATGGTACATATTGGATTTTCACACACATCCATCGATATTATTGGAAAAGAAAGAACTAAAACCGAATCGAACGCCTTGTTAAAATACAGCCTTATTCTATTGGGCGTTCTGTCTTTGGCTGCTATTGCTTTGCATAAAAACAGGACAAAACAACTGCTCATTGGAAAAATACATTACGCCCTCATAGCCCTTATAATGTTTTTGATGTACTACTATGGTTGGAGCAAACGCTATGTAGACTTGGAACCCGATGGGCAGTTGTTAATTTCTCTACTTTTTCCTTTTATAATGGCTTGGGCTAATTATAAAGCGATTTCAGGAATAAAAAAGGATGAAAATTTAGTTAAGTCTTACGACCGAATTAGGTAACGGAAACTATGCCGTTATTAAGTGTTTCTAATTTTTCGGCCAATGCCCAAGAGAAAAAATTGGTCAACTCCATTTCTTTTGATGTTTATGCAGGCTCCATAACGGGAATTGTAGGCGAATCGGGTTCAGGAAAAAGTGTTACCTGCATGGGCTTAACAAAACTCCTTCCCAAAAATATAGTTATAGATGGACAAGTATCTTTTAAAAATAGTGCAGGCAACGTATGTAACCTTCTAAGGTGCGACGTTAAAACCTTGAGGGCACTTAGAGGCCAAGAAATTTCTTATATTTTTCAGGAACCGATGACCGCCTTAAACCCTGTACACACTTGCGGTTACCAAGTTGAGGAGGCTATTGCGGCGCATCAAAATCTTTCGAAAAAAGAACGCAAACAAAAAGTACTTGCTTTGTTTAGCGAAGTGAAACTACCCGACGTAGAGCGTATTTATCACTCATTCCCTCATCAAATTTCGGGAGGTCAACGCCAACGTGTTATGATTAGCATGGCATTGGCCAATGACCCACGATTATTGATAGCAGATGAACCAACCACTGCCTTAGATGCCTCGGTTCAAAAAAGCATTATTGATTTATTAGTCAATATGGTTAAAAAACGTGAGATGGCTCTGCTCTTTATTTCGCACGATTTAAACTGCTTAAAATCAATTGCCGACTCCATTTTAGTGATGTACAAAGGAAATTTAGTGGAGCAAGGCAGCGCCGACGAAATATTCAACCATCCCAAACACCCCTATACCAAAGCCTTAATGCAAACAAGGCCCCATTATAAAAGTGCGGGACTAGTTTTGCCAACCATTCCCGATCTGCTAACCGAGCATAGCGATGGTACATTTACTGAAAAAATATTTGTATCGGAAGAACGAAAAAAACAGACAGCAAATGATGTTATTTTAGAAGTAAAGCACTTAGGCAAAACTTATGGAAAATCGAGGTGGCTTGGGAAATCACAAACCCCTAAACCCGTTTTAAATGGGCTTAGTTTTAAGGTAACCCAAGGTCAAACTTTAGGAATAGTAGGTGAATCGGGCTGCGGTAAAAGTACTTTGGCTAAAATTTTAACAGGACTCGAAAATCCTACCCAGGGTGAAATAGTCATACACAAAAAAAATACGGCCAGTATTGGGAGGCAAATCCAAATGGTATTTCAAGATCCATTTTCATCCTTAAACCCTTCACTTACCGGAGGAGAAGCCATTAGCGAGCCATTACTAGTTCACAAAATGGCCACTAACCTCAAGGACGCCAAACAAAAGACCCTTGAATTATTAAATTTAACTGGATTATCCGAAGAATTTTACAATAAATACCCTCATCAAATGAGCGGGGGACAAAGGCAGCGGGTGTGTATTGCCAGAGCTCTTTCGCTCGAGCCATCCCTCTTAATTCTTGACGAATCGGTAGCTGCATTGGATGTTTCGGTTCAATCACAGATATTAAATTTATTAAAAGATTTACAGCTAAAATTAGGCCTGACTTATTTATTTATTTCACACGATTTGAACAGCGTTGGATATATGGCCGACCATATTATTGTGTTGAAAGATGGGAATATTGAGGAACAAAATAATGCTCTTTCACTCATCAGCAAACCACAAACGGATTACACCAAGTTTTTAATTAATTGTATGTACGATTAACCTTAATTTCGCCAAACCATGAAAACACATAGCACCGACATTGCCATTCGAGGATTTCATATTGATGTTTTTGGACATACCAATAATGCGCGATATCTCGAATTTATGGAAATTGCACGTTGGGATGCGCTAGGCCCGATCATCGCAACCGGATTTTTCGCCACCCGAAACCTAGGTTTTGTAATCGTAAATATTAATATCAATTACCGAGCCGCCTCCTTTGTCAACGATTGTATTGAGGTGCAAACCAGCGTTAAAAAAATTGGCAATAAAAGCATCGTCGTTTATCATCTCGTTAAGAACAAAAAAAGCAATCAAATAATTTGCGATGCCGATGTTACCTTTGTTATCATGGATTTAGAGGCCCGAAAAGCGGTGCAGCTTGAAGGTGAATTGAGAACTGTATTTGAAGAATTGTAATAAAAAAATCAGAGGATTTACACCATCCCATTGCCAATTGAATAGAGGAGTCTTAAAATTAATTAAAAATGTACGGAAAGTTTCTTCGTCCCTTGCTCATTTTTATTTTCGAATTCATGCTGGGTTGGAAAATTACAGGAACGAAACCAAGTTATAAAAAATTTGTGATGGTGGTGGCTCCCCATACCAGCAATTGGGATTTTATAATTGGCCACTGGGTTCGCAGTTCGCTGCGATTAAATTCATGGTTTATTGCCAAAAAAGAACTTTTCAGATGGCCTTGGGGATATCTGTTTAGAGCATTGGGCGGCTATCCGGTTGACCGCAAAAAAAACACCAACCTTGTGGACCAAATTGTTGAAATTTTTAATGAAAGACTTGAATTCAACATTACCATTACCCCCGAAGGAACCCGTAGTTATAATGCCGATTGGAAAACAGGATTTTATCAAATTGCCCTAAAAGCTAATATACCCATTCAGATGGTAGCCATCGATTATTCTAAAAAAATAATTGCGTTTGCTGCGCCTTTTTCTCCAAGTGGAAATTTAGAACAGGACCTTAATTTCATGAAATCGTTTTTTAAAGGATATCAAGGAAAATACCCCGATAAAGGAATTTTATAGGTTTTATATACTTCCATATTTTTTTCTTCGCCACAAAGTGTTGGCAAACCCAAACGCTATAACCATGGATATTGGCAGTAAAATATTAAGGAGTTGCCAATTAAGTTTTTCATCTTTTATACGTGCTTTATCCAACAATCGCAATTCCACATCTTTGGTTCGCACTTCTATTAAATTGCTTTCATCGCACAGATAATCCACACAGTTTAGTATAAACTTCTTATTGGCAAAGGTTACTGGCTCGCCAAAAGCCTGACTTGCAAATCTATCAAAACCTAATGGATATATTTCACCAGTTTCCTTTTTAACCTGATTGCGAATAATATCACCATCCGCAATTACAATCATGCTGTTATGGTCTATTTTACTTTTGTATGGAATATTTTGTTTTATGCCGCTAACATGCTCATAAAACGATTTAAATTTTCCCTCCAACAATACAGCAACTGGCCGATAAGGTTTATTAAAAACAGCCGGGTTTGGCTGTATTCCTAATATTTCTAAGGCAACGTTCACAGGGTTGCCTGCAGTTCGTGAATAAGGAGATGAATGCAACAAAATCGTTTTCTTGATAGCGGGATTGCTTGTTGTATCTATGCTGCTAGTAAATTGCGTCCAAACGCTGCTCGTATTTTTAACAATGGGATGCATACTGTCGGCGGCATTTACCAAAGGGTAAAATATCCATGGTTTAAAATCGGGCTTACCTCCACCCCCTTTGAGCATTACTGGAATCCCATGGCATTGTATATCCTGAACCAAATCAAGGTTAACCCTTACTCCATATCTAAATAAAAGATCGTTGAGGTTTAGATCGTAGTCGTAGGTGAAAATGGTACCATATCGTCCCACACTGTCCATCTCGGCATTTAAGCTTTCAACCAACCAAATAACCTTTCCCCCATTCATTACATATTGATCGATGATAAATTTTTCGATATCCTGAAAATGTGTTCTTGGTTTGGCAATAATGATGCCTTTATAGGTGTTCAGTTTTTCGATAAGTTTTGTAATTAAAACCTGAGGGCCTCTAATGCCCGAATCCAAAACCGATTTCCCCACTTGCTTAAGGCAATTGGTATCGTTAATATTTAGGTTAAATCGACTTACGTTATAATACGTACCTAGCTCATTAGCAATATCGGCAACTTCTAAATCATTGAGTTCGCCATGCCCGCTAATCATTGCTATTTTTACCTCTTTGCCCGCTACACATTTCCGTATCACATTGCCAATTTCATATTCTAACAATTCAATCGATTCGTTGATGTCGGTTTCGATGCTGTTGCCAAATTTTTTCTTCAACAAATTAAGTGGATACTCTTGGCCTTTATAAAACACCATTCCTCCGGGAATAATATATCGATCCGAAGGGGCTTCGTCGGCTTTTAATTCAGGACGCGAAATTTCGATTCCTTTTGAAATAAATTGTTTTAAAATTTCATCCTTTTCCTTAATGTCTTTAGCGTCCAATATATCTTCAAACTCAAATTCAATATTGGCCCCTGCAATTAATCTGAACTCATTCAAAATGTCGCGCGTGGCTTCTTTTAGCCGCTTATAATCTGCTGGGATTTCGCCGTCTAAGTATATGGTAAAGAATGCAACATCGTCAACCTTGTTAAGCAAATTTTTGGTTGATTGCGCCAAAGTATATCGCTTCTCTTTTGTTAAATCGAACCTATAATATACACTGTCGGCTACTAAATTTGCAAGCAACAAGCCGGCGAGAAATAAGAAGAATGGAGCTGAAATTTTGCCCTTGGTTAATTTATTTATCCAATTAATAACCAATTTCATTTGCCTTTATTCATTCTGTTAAATGTAAAACCTAAAAACAAAGCCGTAAAACTAAGAAAATACACAACATCTCTAGTGTCGAGCACTCCACGGCTGATGCTTTGGTAATGATAATTTATACCAAGCCATTCTAATATATAATCAAAAGAGCTAAATACGGTTAATTTACTGAGTTGTTCGAAGGCCGAAAAACAAAAGAAGCATAAAAACATGCTAACGATAAACGCTATGATTTGATTTTCGGTTATCGACGATGCAAATACACCAATCGACACATAACAACTCCCTAATAAAATTAAACCAATATACGACCCCCAAATGGCTCCAGAATCTATATTGCCTTTGGGCGCTCCCAATTGATAAATAGTGTAATAATAAAGTAGGGTAGGCAATAACGAAAATACAACTAACACCAATCCCGCCAAATATTTGGCCAATACAATTTGAAGATCGCTAATGGGTTTGGTAACCAACGACTCGAATGTTCCTAAGCGTTTTTCTTCGGCAAACGACCGCATGGTAATGGCTGAAATCAAAAAAATAAAAATCCATGGCGCCATGCTAAAAAGAATATCCATGTTCGAATAGCCATAATCAAGGGCATTGCTATCGGGAAAAATCCACATAAACAGGCCTATGGCCAAAAGAAACACCACGATAACCACAATGGCAATCAGCGAACTTAAAAAACTCCTTATCTCTTTTACAAATAATGGAAACATCCCTATTTTGTTAATTGTTGAAATATTTCTTCCAAGCGTTGCTCGTCTTCGTTTTGCGATAATATAATATTGCCTGTTTGCACTGCAAATTGAAAAACCTTTTCGTGCAAATTGCTGCCTTTTTCTGCGGTAAGTTTCCAGCGATTTGGACCGTTTGCTGTGACCTTGTTTAGACCAGGAATGGTTTTTAAGGCCGATTCGTCGACTTCATTTTTAAATTCAACATTTAAAATCAAGGTCGATTTAAATGTATTTTGCAACGAAGAAGTGGTATCGTCGGCCACTATCTTGCCCTTATTAATAATTATAACCCTATCGCACATGGCCTCTACTTCCTGCATGATATGGGTGGATAGCAAAACAGTGCGGTCTTTACCAAATTCGACGATTAAATTTCGAATATCGCTAATCTGATTGGGATCGAGGCCAGAGGTTGGTTCATCCAAGATCAATACCTTTGGGTTGTGAATCATGGCTTGCGCCAACCCAATTCGTTGCCGATAACCTTTCGACAATTGACCAATTTTTTTGGTTTGTTCCTGCTTTAAACCAGTTTTTTCAATTATTAATTTTATTTGATGGTCGGCATTATGTTTCAAGTTATAAAGCCCTGCAACAAAGCCTAGATATTCTTTCACATACATATCCAAATAAAGTGAATTATGCTCGGGCAAATATCCAATTTGTCGCTTTACTTCCATAGGCGACATGGACGTATCGATGCCACATATTTTTGCCAAGCCCGATGTAGGAGTCAAAAAACACGTGATCATTTTCATGGTCGTTGATTTCCCCGCTCCATTCGGGCCCAAAAACCCAACAATTTCGCCTGATTTTATAGAAAACGAGAGGTCGTCAACCGCTATTTGATTCCCGTAAAATTTTGTTAAACCCTCAACTTCAATCGACATTGAATCTTATGTTTTTCATTTAAAATTAAACCTTGTTGATATCCGAAGCACAAATCTATCGTCTATCAAACTAAATCAATTTTCAAATGTAGGTGCAATTTACTCTAAAATTATTTTTATAGTTTGCGAGCTTGCACTTGTAGTTACTTTTACATAATACAAGCCTCTGCTCCAATCGCTCACTTCAAAATTATAGAGCCCTAACCCAGGGATTGCTTTTTGGTTAAGCACTATCTTTCCATGTATATCGTAAATTACTATGGAGGCTTCCTTTTGATTAGCCAACCACTCAATTTTCAATTTATTAGTTGCTGGATTTGGCTTTATAATTAATCCTGGGATTTTAATTGAATTAACCGATTTATTGCACACTTTCGTTTTTACCGACTTATCGTCAATGCCTCGACATGTGTTTATATCAGTAACCGTTACCTCATATAAATTAGCCTTTGTAACCATTAATTTTCGGGTAGTTTGGCCTGTATTCCATTTGTAGGATGTATAATTTCCAGCATCCAAATAGATGGTATCGCAATCGTAAATAGTGGTATCATTTCCAAGCTCTGGGGTAGGATTGTCTACGAGTACAAGCTTGATAGTATCGGCAAAAACACAACCATTCTTTCCGGTAACTTTTAACCAAAATGTGCCTGCTTTATATACATCGTAGCTTGAATTTGACGATCCATCGTCCCATTGATATTTAATCATGTCGGCTGGCCCCACTAAATTCCTTCCCCCGCTTTTACATACTCCACCATCGGCACCTAAACTAAAGGTTGGATCCGATTTTAGTTTGATAACAATCGTATCGGTATGTTTGCATCCAAATGTATTTTGTGCTTGGCAAATATAGGTACCCGCATTGTTCACTATTTTATTTGCATTAAAGGTCGATACTCCATTCCAATAGAAGTTTGTGAGGGCTCCTGGGCCAATTATGGTATAATTTATTCCTTTGCAAATGGACGTATCAGGCCCAAGGCTAAAGGTAGACGAAGGATTATTATAAATAATTTTGGTATCGTTAAATTTGCAACCAAAACTATCGACAACCGCTAAGGAGTGAATTTTCTCTTCTGAAGTTTGAAAAGTTCTTGTACTGGCTTGACCGCTATTCCAATTATACGATTTCATTTTTGCGGGACCGCTAAGGGTTATCTTGGTGTTATCGCAAATCGTTGTATCATTCCCTAAATCGAAAACTGGCAAACTTTTTTTAACAACCTTAAAGGTATCGTTGTATTTGCATGTTGTGGTGTCGGTTACGGTCAAAATAATAACATCTTCTTGAAACAAGATTACGTTTTGGCCAGATAAATTTGTCTTTTTTCCTAACCACGCATAGTTGATAGCACCTGAACGCGCTTTAATTTTTACAGAATCTCCTAGGCAGAAAAAAGTGTCGCGAACAAAGTTTTTATTGGCCAAATCGGCTCTAATGCTTAACACCACCGTTGCCGAATCCTTTTTACATTTACCGTCCGACGAGCTTACTACCAATTTATAAGTGGTATTGGCATTTGGCGAAACCAATGGGCTTGCCTCGCTTGAAGTATAAGATCCGCCTATTGCATTCCATTTATATACATAGCCAGGTATCGAAGGCTTGCCTATTCTCACGCTCTCTCCTTTACATATTCTAACGGTTTTGCCAACCACCTGTGCTTGAAGTTTGCAGCACAAAACTGAATCTTTTAAAGTGGTAACACTTTTGGTGGTTAACGACAAGGTGTTCGACACAAATCCTGCTCGAGTAAACCCAAAGGTATCGGATTGCATAGTGAGCGTTTTGTTTGCGCCCGCAGTATTGCTTTGATTGCAATCGCCGCTTCCGTTGTTATCCAATCGCACCATATAAAGCTCGTAAGAACTCCCCGATTTAAATGAATTACTTGATGTAAACACTGTATAACCACCGTCTATGGTTTTTGTAATTTCACTTGGCCAATGCCCATCTGTAGCTGTTCCTCCTAAAAGATTAAAAGCCCCAACAAATCCACCTCGGGTGGTATTGAGGTAAAAAGCTTCTCGGTCGCTTGCTACGGTATTCATATAACCTGTAAGCGAGTACGAATCGTCGGGGTTAATAATAATTGAAAACGCACGCGAACTACCGCTTCCACTAATGGTAAACGCTTTAGTAAAGCTTCCACTGGTATCCACAATGGCTACCAAAATATCGCCACCAATTGAACCCGCATTCGTCCAACCCGAAATCACATATTCTCCTTTCGAGTATTTAATATCCCATGCCTGATCGTTTCCAACTGTGCCGTAATTTTTTGTCCAAATATTTTTGCCATCCGGCGTAAATCTTGAGATAAATATATCCTCATCACCCAGTACTCCATTAGTACCTCCCATGGTAACATCATCGTCTATTACTTTTCCTACTATGCCAATGTTTCCATTTAATTCTTCAACAACAGCGTAACCTTCTTCATCTTTTACTCCGCCAATAAGTCGCTGCCAAACCAAATTGCCTGAAGCCGAATATTTCGAAATAAACGCGTCGGTTCCAAAAGAGTCAGTTTTCAAAAAACCTGTTAGGTAGAATGCTCCATTAATACGCGATTCTATTACATTGTAAACTTCTTCGGCACTATCGCTGTTAAATATATAACCCCATTTGATAGAGCCATTCATATCGGTTTTAAAAAAAATACCATCACCTTTTTTGGATGATGAGGTACCTACGACCACATATCCTGAATCGCTGGTTTGTTTTACTTTCCAACCTGTTTCATTATTCGAAGTACCATACGTTTTGCTCCACACTACTTTTCCTAATCCATCTGTTTTTGTTAGGTAAATATCTTCGCCGCCTGCGCCAAAACTTTTGGTATATCCAGTTAAAATATATCCACCGTCTTTGGTTTGGTTCATGCTATAACTTCTATCGTCACCCGTTCCTCCGATGATTCGCTGAAACTTTGTGGATTGAGAAAAAGCATTAAAAGAAAAACCTAATAAGGCTATAATAATGAGCTGATTTATGTATTTTTTTATCATTTTCGTAATTGCCCTCAAAACAACATTTTTTTAAGCAATAATTCAAATTCTTATTCACGCTTATGGCATTTATATGAGATTTGTGACAAAACTCTTAAATTGAATTTTACGTAGCTTTGTTTGAACAAAATAAACTTTTATGATAAAACCAATCGCTTTGAGTCTAATATTGTTTTTTTGCCTTAGCCAATGTACTCCAAAAACCAAATCGAGGCTAAATCAAAATACTCAACAAATAACCCTAAATGAACCACCCATGGAATCGACAAAAAACAAAGTCCCCCTACTAACAAAAACTGAAGAACAATGGAAAGCAGAACTTACCCCGCAAGAATATTATGTATTGCGCGAAAAAGGAACCGAACCTGCATACACTGGTCAATACACCGATCACAAAGCTATAGGAATTTACGTTTGTAAGGGATGTAATTCAGAATTATTTCGATCCAATTCAAAATTTGATTCGCACTGTGGATGGCCAAGTTTTTATGAATGTATTGACAAGAGTAAAATTACAGAAACTATCGATTGGAGCCATAATATGAAAAGGATAGAGGTTACTTGCTCGCACTGTGGAGGTCATCTTGGCCATGTATTTGAAGATGGACCAATGGACAAAACAGGCCTAAGATACTGTATAAATTCGATTTCAATTGGATTTAAATCGATTGAAAAAACCGATTCAATTTAAAAAAAAATACGCCTTAATTATGCTTTTTAGATGATAAGCAAGGCATCGCCATACGACAGAAACCTATATTTTTCGTCAACTGCTGTCTTGTAAATTTTCTTAAAGAAATCCATATCGCCAACATAAGCGGCCGTAATCATCATCAACGTGCTTTCGGATTCATGAAAGTTTGTTAAAAATGAAGATGCAATTCGAAAATCGTAGGGAGGAAAAAGAAATTTATCGGTCCATTGCTCTGAAGGGTTAAGGCGTCCGTAAGCCGAAACTGAGGTCTCAATGGCTCGCATTGCCCCACTTCCTACTGCACAAATATTCTTTTTCGCTTCAAGGGCAATGTTCACTCTGTCGGCAGTTGCAGCAGGGATAAACATACTTTCAGAGTCCATCTTATGTTTGGTTAAATCTTCAACCTCTACTGCTCGGCCATAACTTGCTCCTTGAAATAAGGTAACTTCTGTAAAATCGATTCCTTTAATTTCGAGGCGCATCATCGTTTCTCTTGTAAAATGCAAACCAGCTGTTGGTGGAGCAATGGCCCCTTCAACCGAAGCATGAATGGTTTGATAACGAATGGCATCCGATTCTTCAACCGCACGATCAATATATTTGGGCAATGGTGTTTCGCCTAAACGATATATTAGTTTTTTAAATTCCTCATCCCCGCCGTCAAACAAAAAACGGATGGTACGTCCTCTTGAGGTGGTATTGTCTATTACTTCAGCCACTAAATCGTCGTCGCCAAAAAATAACTTATTCCCCACTCTTATTTTTCGAGCTGGATCTACCAAAACATCCCATAAACGCAGTTCATGATTCAACTCCCTTAGCAAAAATACTTCGATTTGTGCTCCGGTTTTTTCCTTATTTCCGTAAAGTCGTGCTGGAAAAACTTTAGAATTATTAAAAACCATGACATCGCCTTCGTCAAAATAATTTAGAAAATCTTTGAAAGACTTATGTTCAATGGTTTTATCCTTTCGGTTAACCACCATCATTCGGCTTTCATCTCTGTGCTCGGATGGATATTGGGCAATAAGTTCGGTTGGTAGAGTGTACTTAAACTTGGAAAGTTTCATGCTGTTGAGATACCCTTTTTTAAAGGCTGCAAAAATATATCTATTTTCTTACACTATCAAATAGAATATACAGAG
>CAMDXE010000038.1 GCA_945878925.1 Chitinophaga pinensis | reverse complement strand
AGCACTTTAATCGAATATATTTATTATTTAAATAAATCTTATAAAAAACTAATAGTTTGGGGTGCTATAAACCTTCTTGTTTACACTTCGTGCGCCACTTTGCCACTTATCATGGGATTGCCTTTCGAGTATACACTCTATGCACTTGCCGGATTTGGGATTATAAAATTTGGGTTCACCTTAACATTTATTGAACATCCTTTTAATTTTCATAAATCACAGTATTTCAAACCCCTGCTGCATTATAATTGGCCCATTATTAGTTCGCTTTTATTTGGAACTGGATATATTTACTTAGCTAACTTTATTCTCAAGGCGCAAGTTTCTGATCAAGACTTTAATATTTTTAGATACGGCAGCCGCGAATTTCCCCTCTTTATGGTATTGGCAAATTCTTTCAGTATTGTTTTGGGTGGCCTAAGCGCCGAGAAATACAATGCTGTTGACTATTGGTCGAATTTAAGAAAATCGCACCGCAGGCTGCTGCATCAAATAATGCCACTTGCTTGCCTTTTTATATTGAGTTCGCAATTTATTTTCGCAACTCTTTTTAGCGAAACTTTTATACCCTCAGCTGTTATTTTCAATATCCTTACGCTAACTGTGGTGGCAAGGGTATTATTTCCCCAATCTATTTTGCTGGGCCTAGGAAATGCGCGAATCTCTTTTTATGCATCCATATTCGAATTTGCGGTGGGCCTTTTGATGGTAGTAGTACTTACCCCAATATTTGGGATTGCTGGAGCTGCATGTGGACTGGTGTTGGCTTATTTTGCCGAAAAAAGTTTATTAATCTATTTTTGTTACAAACAACACATTCCGTTTCACAAAAGCATAGATCATAAATGGCTGATAATTTATACCATACTTCTATTATTTTGTTTTTTATGGAGTATGTTTTCAAATTGAGTTCGTTTAGAAGCCATACAACGGCTATTATTCAAATTTGTTACGCATCTAACGTTTTGATATATTTCGTTTTAACTTAGGCTCAATAATTATGAAAATAAAAAAAAAGTTATGATACTACTTCATAAAACGTTTATTTCGAAAAAAAAATCAGGATGAAATCACTTAAATATTTAATTTTAATGGCCTTGTTTTTATCGGCAGGAGCCAATGCACAAAACAGCGATGATGATATTATTGGAACTTGGTTCAATACTGAAAAAAGCTCAAAAATTCGCATTTATAAGTGCGGCGAAGGGGGTAATAAATACTGTGGAAAAATTGTCTGGCTCGAAAAAGATAAAGAAGATGACGGAGGACCGAGGGTTGACAAAAACAATCCCGATAAAAAGAAGCAAAAAAATTTGATGATGAATATGGTTATCCTTAGCCTTTTCGAATACGATAAAGGCGATAAGGAATGGAGTGGAGGCACTATCTACGACCCTAAAAATGGCAAAACATATAGCTGCAACATCAAACGTGTAGGCAAAACCTTAAAAGTAAGAGGTTATATGGGGGTTAGTTTAATTGGCCGAACGGCCGATTGGACCCTTGCCGAATAGGCCCTTTCAACTACCAAATCGCAATTTGAATGAAATTATTCCAGTGGCCTAAGCTGGTTTAATTAAAACTTTATTGATTTTTCTTTATTAATTTTAGATTTTTTGGTAACTTCGAAAAAAATCTAACATTATGGACTACAAATTTAAGAAAATCTTGTTAGGCTATGATAATTCAGCAGCCTCGGTTATCGCGCTACGAAAAGCCCTTCAGACTTGTAAAATCTTTGGCACTTGTTTGCATGTTGTAAACGTTAAAGATCCGAAAAATCTAGAAAATGGTTATGGAATAAATATACAACAGGAAGCTGAGAAATATGGAGTAGAAATTAATTATATGGATAAGCGAGGCAATGTGAGCCGCGAAATCCATGCTACCGAAAAAGAAATTAAAGCCGATTTGATTTTCATGGGTGCGCACGGATTAAATGGGTTTCAACCTTATTGGATTGGCAGCAATGCCATTCGTGTTGTTTCTTCATCGTCGTGCCCAGTTATTACCGTTCAGGCCGATTCGGCACCAAGCGATTTCAAGTCTATTGTTTTGCCCTTGGACAATAGCCCCGAAACTAGGCAAAAGGTTCCCTATGCTGCCATTTTAGGATTGGCTTTTGGAGCCACTATACACGTGTTGGCTGTGAGTAAAAACAACACCGACGAAACCCATAATCGCCTAGAAATATATGGCAAACAAACCCTAAAATATTTAGAAGACAGAGAGATAAAGCACAGTTTTGCTATACGGCAAGGCAAAAGTGTGGCTCAAACATGTATTGATTATGCCGTAGAGAAAGATGCAGGGCTGATAATGATGATGACCGAAACCGAAAACAATAATTGGTTTATGGGAACCGTTGCCCAACAATTAGTCAATCATTCGCCCATACCAGTATTGTCTATTCATAGCAGAGACCTCTTTTTGTCGGGTCAAGCAGGGTATTGATAGCAGACTTTGGTGCTGAAGCATCAAAAATGCTTTGATCATCAAACTTAAAAATACGAATAACTACATTCTAACTTCTCGGGGCGATTGATGTTAAGGCAAGCCATGCAATTTGTTGCAAAACGCATCTGTACAAATTAATAGAATACAAGCGCTATGGTGTTTAGAATAAATATCATGGGCGCTAGACTTAAGTTTTAAATTTGTCGTTTTAGATTAAGTATGCGCAAATTAATTTTAGGATTATCGTTGATTATTGTTGGACATAGCAACGCTCAAAAAACCCAAATTTATTCACAACCCGATTATTTATACAATTATGCCCTCGAATTGTATGAAAAAGAACTTTACGGTTCGGCTATACATCATTTCAATTCGTTTTTAGCTACTAACCTCGATCCCATAAAAAAGATTGATGCTCAGATCTATTGCAGCATCAGTCATTTAAAATTAGGGCACGAACATGCCGAAACCACTTTGGAAACCATGCTCGAAAAAAACCCGGAAAATGCACTAAACAATCAAATTTATTTTGAGCTTGGAAATCATTATTTTGAAAACAATAAATTTAAAAAAGCTTCAACTTTCTATGCCAAAACCAAATGCAGTGGCTTGAATGGCGATCGCCTTAATGAAGTGAATTTTAGAATGGGCTTTTCTTTTTTTAAAGCAAAAAAAACAGAATTAGCAAAACCTTATTTCGAAAATTTACGCAACACACCCGGTGAGTATTATGCAAAAAGTAATTATTATTACGGATACATCTGTTATACCGACAAAAACTACGATTGCGCGATAAAATGTTTTGAAAAAATAAAAGACGAAGGTTTCGAATCCATCCCACTTTTTATTGCCCAAATGTACTATGCCAAAGGCGATTATCAAAAAGCCATCGACTATTCCAATCTCATCACTATCGATAAATATACCAATGAGTTGAACCTAATAAAAGGTAAATCTAATTTTCAATTATCCAAATACAAGGAGGCTTATAAATATTTTAGCAAGTGTGAATTAGCTAATCTAAAACCAACCGAGGAAGAGCGTTACGAAATTGGATACGCCGCCTACACTCAAAAACAGTACGAAGAAGCCAATACTCAGTTTATTAAACTCTCGCCTATGGATTCGCCCCTTGGTCAAATTTCAAATTTTTATTTAGGCCAGTCCTTTCTTAAATTAAACAAAAAACAAAACGCTTACCTTGCTTTTGGCGAATCGAAGCGAATGAATCACAATGCCGAAGTTAAAGAATCGGCCCATTTTAATTATGCCAAATTAGCCGTCGAGCAGGGTTATTCAAGCGTTGCTTTAAAATCGATTCAAGATTTTATAACAGGCTTCCCGAAATCGGAGTATAATGACGATGCAAAAGGATTGCTGGCTCAACTATTGTTGCAAACCAAAAACTACAAACAGGCTTGCGATATTCTAGCAGAACTAAAATCGTATAATGCACAAAGCAAAGCCGCATATCAATTGGTGCATTTTCATTATGCCGAAATGCTATTTGCCAATAAGGACTATACCGAGGCCGAACACTATTTTAATCTTTCCTTAAAATTTATTGCCGACAAAAAAATGGAGGGAGAAGCTTGGTATTGGCTAGGAGAAATAGCCTATAAAAACGAGAAATACGAAAATGCTATTAACGCCTTTAACCGTTTCATAACCATAAGCGACGGCAGTTCGAGTAAGTTTTATAATGCCACTTTCTATAATTTGGGGTATTGTTACTATATGGACAAAAACTATACACAAGCCCTTAATTATTTTAAAAAATATAAAGACGAAAGCAGTTTTGTTTCGTCCAATGCCGATCGTTATATTGATAACATGCTTCGTTTGTCGGACAGCTATTTTATTACCGGACAATACGATAAAGCATCCGAATCTTATGGATTTGTGAGCAGCAAGAAAGTAAATACAAGCGATTACGCTACTTTCCAACAAGGCATTATCTATGGCCTGCTCGACAAACGCGAACTAAAAATTGCTACCCTGCGCCCTATTCCCCAAAATTACCCTAAAAGCATTTATGTGGATGATGCTCTATTTGAGCTAGGAACCGAGTATTTAGAAAATCAAAATTATGCTTTGGCCGAGAGCAGTTTTAAATCCATTATTACCGAACACCCTCTGAGTACGCACATTGCGAATTCATATTTAAAATTAGGCCTTTTAAGTTATAATCAAAAAAAAGAGAGCAAGGCTATCGAGTATTATAAAGAGGTATTAAAACGGTTTCCTAAAACTACCGAATCTGAAGTGGCAATTGATGCCCTTGAAATTATTTATGTTCAAAACGGAAATGCCGAAGAATATTTAAATATACCGGGGGTAAAAATTCGTCAATCGTATCAAGATTCTTTACTTTACGAATCGGCTATTACAAGCTATAAACAAGGCAACTGCGAAAAAGCTATGGCTGGATTTAATAACTACCTAAGCAAGTTTGGGCCAAATGCATTTTTCTATATCCCCGCACATTATTTAAAAGCCGAATGCGACTATAAAGAAAAAAAATATGAGTTGGCTTTACCGTCCTTGAAAATTGTAGCCGATGGGCCAAAAACAGAATACACCGAAAAAGCCGCATTAAGAGTAGCCCGTATATATTACATCAAAAAAGACCACAAATCGGCTTTGCCATATTATCTGATTCTTAATAATAGTGCTACCAATAAAGACAATACCATCGAATCGACACTTGGCTTAATGCGATGTTATAATCAACTATCCGATTATAGCAATGTTAAAAAATATGCCATCGAACTTCTGCCCTTAAGTGGAGTGCCAAAAGATATACTGGTTGAGACAAATATGTATTTAGGACGAATAGCCATGATGGACAAAAATTGGAGAACGGCACAATTTCATTTCAATTATGTTCACAAAGAAAATAAAGCCGCATTGGGTGCCGAAGCCCTTTATAATAAGGCCGACATTGCATATAATATGGCCAAAGGCGATACATGCAAAAATAACGTGATGAAGCTAAACGACGAGTATGCCTCCTACGAATTTTGGGTAGTTAAAGGCTTTATACTATTAAGCGACGTATATCGCGATGAGAAAGATTATTTTCAGTCACGAGCTACGCTTCAAAGCGTTATCGATAATTCAGAAATTCCTGAGTTATTGGCTATGGCCAAATCAAAACTTGAAGAAATAAATAGGTTGGAAAATAAGAATACCGAAGGAACGAAAGAGGATGACGAATAAGGCAAATGATTTTTAGCTAGACCTAATTTCAAGCATTAAAACTGAGTTTAATACTTGAATCGCATTACTTGAACTTAAAACTTTTTATTAACTGATTGATGTCTTTTTTGATAAAGGACACAACCGGACCGATGGAGTCGATGGTGGTATAACTGTTAAAATAAAGGGCCCCTCGAAAAAATTTAGATTTATTATCGGTTAAATAAAAATTACAAGGCGTGGCCGTTTCTCCCTCCAAATCGTAATACATTCCGCTGCGACCATTACTGTCAATTATTTCACGATCGATAATATCGCTGGCCTTTATAGTGTGTTTGTAAACAAGATTCCGTGTATCGTGAATTAAAGTATCAAGTTCCAACTGATTTTTAAACGAGCGATAACTTAAATGCAAGGTGGCATTAAAAGGTACATATATTAAATTGAACCACAAAGGTTCAGAAGAATCCCTCTGCAATACGCTATAAACCGGCTTTTCGAACGAATAAGGAACCCCTTCAATAGCCCAAGATGAATAAGTGTGCGTGGGGAAATCAATCTGAGGAAAAGCGTGTTGTTTGGGTAAAGAAGGCTCCATACATGAAAAACAACCTATACACAAAACCAATAAAATTATACTCTTAAATCTCATCCTTTCTCTGTTATTTAGTTAATGTAATGGTAGTTTTTACCCGATTAATTCGGCGTTTATCGGCGCTTTCGATTACAAAATCGAAAATCCCATAAGCCATCTTATCCCCTACCGATGGTATGTTTTGAGTTATCTCCATAATTAATCCAGCCAAGGAGTCGGCATCGCCTTTTACTTCATCGAAATAATCGGACTCTATTTCTACAATTTTCAGAAAATCGTTGATAGAAATTTTTCCTTCAAAAACATAATTCAAATCGTCAAGTTTCGAATACGATAAATCCTCTTCGTCAAATTCATCTTTAATTTCTCCAAAAATCTCTTCTAAAATATCGGCTAATGTTACAATGCCCAATGTTCCCCCATATTCATCAATTACAACCGCCATATGAATGTGTTTTTCTTTAAATTCATTGAGCAAATCATCTATTTTTTTAGACTCTGGGACCAAAAAAGCAGGGCGAATCAAGGTATTCCAATCCAAACCCGCCGATTGATTTACATAAGGCAATAAGTCTTTTATATACAATACGCCGGTAATGCTGTCGAAAGACTCTTCATAAACTGGTATGCGCGAATACCCCCACTCATTTACTTGTGCCAATAGCTCATCAAAAGAAGTACTTCTTTCAATGGCTAAAACATCGAGCCTCGATTTCATAATTTGTTTGACGCTGATGTTGCCAAAGTTTACTAAACTTTTTAGAATGTTTTTTTCATCCGTCAAATCGTCATCCGATGTAATTTCAATGGCATGATTGAGTTCTTCTAAAGAAACAGCCTGTTGCTTGGTTTCAAAGTTTTTATCCAAAAAACTTGAGCTTTTGGTAAGCGCCCAAATAAATGGTTTTAGACATTTTTGAGAATAATAAAGTGCAATTGACAATTTGTGAACCACGCTGATGGCATTTTGAGTGGCATAAATTTTTGGAGTTACTTCGCTTATTAATACAATTACAAACGTAATTAATACCACCTCAAAAAGAAACCCACCAATGGGATAAAGTTCGAGCTGAAATACCATGCTAAGTAACAGCGATGAGCTAATAACAACAAAAATATTTGTAAAATTATTAATCAACAATATACTGGCCAATAGGGTTTTGCTGGCCGAATCCTCCTCAGGCTCCTTCAATAATTTCAAGGCAAAACGCGCCGATTTTCTATCGTCATTTTCAAGCTCGGCCAATTCGCTTGGCGCAAGCGAAAAAAAAGCATTTTCGGCTGCTGAGGTTACGGTTGAAATAGCCAGCATAATAATTATAACAGCCAATAAGAGGCCAATTAGCCCAATATTTGAAATCCATTCAGGATTAATAAACAAGAAATGTAAAGAGGAAGTCGAGTCGGGGTCCAATGATTTATTAATTTTTGTGGTAATTAGGCCAATTCGCCTTCATTAAATTCATCGTCGATAAACGATTCGCCATGTTCATCATGAGCATCGTATTGTTTTGGCTCGGCAACGTTAGTATCTGTATCAATTTTGCTTTTCTCTTTATTAATAATCGTTATGCTTAATGCTCTAATTTTTTTCTGGCTTCGGTTTACTCCTTCTTTATCAATCCAGCTATCCGTTCTTATTTTGCCTTCGAGGTAAATGGTATTTCCTTTTTTTAAATATTTCTCCGCAATTTTTGCCAAGCCATCCCATAATTCGACATTATGCCATTCGGTTTGCCGTATCCGGTTATTTTTTCGATCGGTATATACTTCGTTTGTAGCTAATGGAAAATTGGCCACTACACGATTATTATCCATATAACGCACATCCGGATCTTTACCTAGATTACCCAATAATATTACTTTATTTACGGACATGTCTTGTTAAAAATTTCTTTAATTTCCTTAGTTTCTATGTATTTTGAAATGAGCCGTGGCAATGGGAATGTTTTCCCTAACATTTCAAATTCAACTTCAAAGATATTATTTTTTTTAAATGAATTTTCTACAATGTTTGAAGAAGATTCGTTTACGGTCCAAATTGAGTCGCTTGGCATTTCGAGCAAGTTTGCTTTTGTATTGGTTTGCGACTGTATCAAATAAAAAGTTGCCTTAAGTATTTGATGGCTTAAAATGTGTGTTAAGGACATTATATTTAGAAGCTCAAAGGGCTCAAGTTTTGGATCAAATTCTTTTAATAAAGCTAGGAATTCTATGGTTTTATTGGATTCGATGAACGGAAACGTATACATATTTTTCCAAATATCATTTCCTGTTCGTTTGGTTAGCAACACCTTACCTTGAGGTGTAAGCTTTACTATAAAATTCAAAAACCTAAGCTTCTGTTCTTTTTTTATACTCACCGAAGGAAAATTTTTAACCACCTTATCCTTATACGCCAAGCAATGATTGCTAATAGGACAAATGTTACATTTAGGACTTTGGGGCTTGCAAATTAATGACCCCAATTCCATCATGGCTTGATTATGTTCCGATGGATTTTCTTGGTTAAGCAACTGAAAAGCTAAATTCTTTATGGTTTTCGCCCCCTCTTTTCCACTCACATTGACCTTAAACAATCTCGAAATAACTCTATTAACATTTCCATCCACAACAGCCACGGCTTCGTTATACGCAATAGAAGCAATTGCCGAAGCTGTATAATCGCCAATTCCTTTCAATTGCAACAAACCGGCATACGAGTTTGGGAATACGCCATGCAGCTGATGTTTGATATATTTTGCAGTATATAATAAATTTCGGGCCCTTGAATAATATCCAAGGCCTTGCCATAATCGCAACACATCATCCTCATTTGCCTGAGCTAGGAGTTGTAGGGAAGGATAACATTCAATAAATTTTAAATAATATGGGGTGCCTTGAACCACCTGTGTTTGTTGAAGAATTATCTCGGACAGCCATATTTTATAGGGGTCTTTCGAGCTACGCCAAGGCATATCTCTCTTATTAATTTTGTACCAATTAGCCAATTCAAAACTTACGACACTTTGAGTTTTCATCCTTCTTATTTATAATGAGCTAATAAACAGCTTACGACCCTACAAAAAAATTTGAAAAATAATTGAAAAGTCTATTTTCTTTGCTTGTTTAATTCTATTTTTTGTAGTTGGTTTGCAGTACCTAACAAAAAAGTAAACGATATGACCAAAGCAGACGTAATCAATGAGATAGCAGAAAAAACTGGAATTGAAAAAATTGCAGTTCAGGAAACTGTTGAAAGTTTTTTTAAAGTTGTAAAAAATGCAATGAATGATGGCGAAAATGTCTATTTCAGAGGATTTGGAAGTTTTATATTAAAAAAACGCGCCACCAAAATAGCGCGAAATATTTCAAAAAACACCCAACTAACTATCCCTGCTCATTTTATTCCAAAATTTAAGCCAGCAAAAGTTTTTGTTGAGAAAATCAAAAAAAGCGAAAAGGTTAAAAATAAAGCCGCTTAAGTTTCATTAGGCACTCTCAATTTGTTTAAAAATAAAAAACGCAATTCGCAATTAGTCCTCACTGGAATAATTGCGATTTTGCTTGGAATAATGACATGGTTTGGAATCAACTCCAAATCAGCCATCTACTCTACGCCTATTGTCGATTTAAGCGAATCGCAAAGCGAAATAAATATTAATTCGCTTTTGCATCATGCTGCAGGATCAAATCAAGCATTAAATTTACTAATTGAATCTATCGAAAAAGATACGGCCGATTCAAAAAGCATACTTGCCCTCAAAACAGCTGGACAGCAGTCGAAAATCGATATTTTTATAGCTTATGCACTTTATTTGGAGGGTATTAAAAATAAGGATTTAAATTTATTACAACAGAGTGCCAATCTTTTTTTCGAATCGGGCACCCACGATCCCGACACTTTGGCCGACAAAACCACCTATAAAGTTTATACCATTCGGGCTTGTGATTTAATTTTAAAATCGAACCCAAAAAATATTGAATCCATAGTGCGCAAGGCCACAGCCATAGTGTATTTTGGCGGTGATATAATGAGTGGGGTTGGCCTTTTAAAACAAGCCGAATCGCTTGACTCGAACTATATTGATGCGCAGCATCACCTCATGCTTTTGGATCTCCAAAGTGGACAATACAAAAAAGCTGAAAAACGATTAAAAAAATTAGTACATTTGCAGCCCGAAAATCAGCAATATTCTGATTTATTATTAAAACTAGAAACTCAACAAATTAAGTAAAAATATATGCCAAGCGGAAAGAAAAGAAAACGCCACAAAATTGCAACTCACAAACGCAAGAAACGTCTAAGAAAAAACAGACATAAAAAGAAGTAATTTAAATCATAGTGGCTAACGAACTTTATATTGAAGTAACGCCGCAGGATGAAAAAATTGCCTTTTTACAAGACAAACGACTTACAGAGTTTTACCAAGAAAAAAAAGGTAAAAACGTTGTAGTTGGTGATATTTTCGTAGGCACAGTAAGAAAAATACTTCCAGGTAATAACGCTGCCTTTGTCAACATAGGGTTAGATAAGGATGCTTTTATTCATTACTCTGACCTAGGACCAAATATCAAGTCTTTTTCAAAGTTTTCTCGAACAGGATTTCAAGGAGGGTTAAGTGGAAATGGCCTAGAAAAGTTTCAGTTTGAACCTGAAACCCTAAAAACAGGCAATATTTCTGAAGTCTTAAAACGAAATCAACAAATTCTTGTTCAAGTTTTAAAGGAACCTATTTCATCCAAGGGGCCGAGGGTCACAGCCGAAATAACGGTTGCGGGCTCTTATTGTATTTTAATCCCATTTCACGACCATGTCAATATCTCGAAAAAGATCATTGAGCGAGCCGAACGCAATAGGCTAAAAGCCGTTGTACACAAAATTAAACCCCATAATTTTGGTATTGTAGTTCGAACGGCAGCGCAAAATGTAGGCGAAGAAATTCTAAGTAAAGATTTAGAAGACCTCATTGCGCGATGGAATGGAATGGTAAAACTGCTAAAACATTCCAATTTAGGCGATAAAGTATTGGGCGAACCCTCGTTTAGTGTCTCGGTTGTTAGAGATTACTTAAGTATGGATTTAGCGGCTATTTACACCAATGACGCCGAGAACTATAAAAATTTAGAAAAATACCTTCAAAATTCACAATCACCCTCCATTAATGCTCTAAAAATCCACAAAAGCAACGTGTCTTTGTTTGAGCATTTTGGCATAAACAAACAACTGAAAACGAGCTTCGGAAAAACAGTATCGTTTTCGGGAGGAGCCTATTTGGTTATCGAACACACCGAAGCCCTGCATGTAATTGATGTTAACAGTGGATCAAACCATAACAGAGAAAACAGCCAGGAAGAAAATGCCTTACAAATAAACACCGAAGCCGCACGGGAAATAGCGCGTCAGGTAAAATTAAGGGACATGGGAGGTATTATTGTTATCGATTTTATCGACATAAAAGATAATAACCATAAGAAAAAAATCCTTACCGAACTTCAAGTGGCCATGAAATCGGATCGAGCAAGCCACACGATTTTGCCAATGAGCAAATTTTGCTTAATCCAACTCACCCGCGAACGCGTTAGGCCCGAAACGAATATTGTGACGGAAGAAAAATGCCCAATGTGTAGAGGTATTGGCTTTGTAACCTCGTCACAAAATATTGAAGATGATATTGAAGCGAGTATTAAATATTTAGCCCAAAACCTTAATTTTAAAAAGGTTAAGCTAATTACACACCCCTTTATTGCTGCTTTTTTTAAGAAAGGAATTTTTTCAAAACGTTTTAAATGGAGATTAAATTATAAAATTAATGTAACATTGACCGCTGATCCTTCGTTACATTATGGTGAATTTCATATTTTTGACCACCACGATGAAGAAATAAAACTTTAAACAATCATTATCATGAATAAAATACTAAAAATTGCTTACCTGTTTTTTGCTATTATAACCTTGATAGCTTGTGTGCCACAACGAAAATTTGCCGAACTAGAAACCAAACACACCACCCTGAGCTCGGATAAACTTATTTTAGATTCCATATTTAAAATTGTAACTCAAAAATACGAGTCGTGCAAAAAAATACACAATGAGTTAGAAACTGATCATGAAAAACTATCGGCCGATTTTAAAGAAACCGAATCCCTATACAACCGTTCGCGAAAGGCTTACGAACAGTTAAACGAATCTTACGAAAAAAGACTTTTTAGCGAATCGACAACCAACGATGAATTAAAAAGAAGTTTGCGAGAACTGGAAACAAAATTGGTAAAAAAGGAGTTAGAACTCAATCAGAAGGAAGCCAATTTAATTCGAAAAGAAGATGAAACCAAAAAATTGAATGAAAATGTGGCGCTAATGGAAAAAAGTTTGAAGGAACGCGAAGCTAAAGTTAAAGAGCTTGAAGCGTTAATTCGACAAAAGGACGAAAGCGTTAATAAACTAAAAGAAACGCTAACAAATGCTCTAATTGGCTATAAAGAAAATGGACTAAGCGTAACATCAAAGGATGGAAAAGTTTATGTTTCGGTTGACGAAAAATTATTGTTCCAATCGGGCCGAGTAGATGTAGACCCTAACGGCCGAAAAGCCTTGTTAAAATTGTGCGAAACCCTAAAAAATAATAATGATTTTGATATTGTTATTGAAGGACACACCGACAATGTGCCTATCAAAACTGCTCGATTTGAGGACAATTGGGACTTAAGTGTTTTGCGAGCTACGGCCATTACACGGCTAATGACTCAAGACGGTAAAATTGATCCTAAAAAAATTATTCCTTCGGGAAGAGGCGAATATTTCCCGTCGGACAATGCCGATACCAAAGAAGCACGTGCCAAAAACAGACGAATCGAAATAATAATTAGTCCTAGCCTTAAGGCTATTATGACTATATTAAACAAATAGTCGTTTTGAAAATAAAACTCATTGCCATTGGCAAAACCCAAGGCGCATGGCTAATCGATGGAATTGCCGAATACAAAAGTCGACTCAAACATTATACATCGTATGAGTGTATCGAAATTCCAGATATAAAAAACCGAGCCAATATCCCCATTGATAAGTTAAAGGAGCTTGAAGAACTTGAAATTGAAAAATACTTAGACAAAGACAGTTTCATTATTGCACTTGATGAAAATGGCAAAGAATACAGCTCTGAAAATTTTTCGAATTACATTTTAAAAAAAATAAGCTTCGAAACAAAGTCTATTATCTTTGTTATAGGCGGCGCTTTTGGCATATCGAATGTAATTTTAGAACGATGTAATGACAAAATAGCACTTTCAAAAATGACATTTTCCCATCAGATGGTTCGCTTAGTATTTACAGAACAGCTATACAGGGCGTTTACCATTATAAAAAACGAAAAATATCATCACAAATAAGTAAAAAAAGGTGTGAATAAGTTATGAATAAATAATTGGCAACAATTTTGCATAAGGAGCGTTATACAATTAGGTTTGACCTAATTAATTAAAAAGGAATTAACAATAGAATAAATTATAAATTATGGCAAAAGTTATTGATGAAAAAGGGAAAGTAGGGAGGCCTTCAACGAAGCCGGTCGAAAAAAAACGTGCATATTATGTAAATGTAGTCGTTAAAAATCCACATCTGGGTACCGTAAGTAATGTATTAGTTAGCAGAGATTCTAAAAACGAGGCAATGTTTTTACTTAGACGAAGTTCTCAGGGAAGTGATTATCTCGGTTATTGGGATGGAAAATCATACGTCAAGGAAAATTTGAACTAAATTCATAAAGCACCTAAGGGTGCTTTTTTTATATCTTGAAAAATCAGTTATACACTCCGCTATTTGTAAAAATAACATTCGGATCTTTGTTGTTTTTCGGAAGCATGAACATGCTATTGCCCGAATTACCGGCTTATTTAGATTCGATGGGTGGGCAAAATTACAAAGGGGCCATCATAGGATTATTTACTCTGAGTGCCTGTATATCGAGGCCATTTAGTGGCCGATTAGCCGACACCATTGGAAGGGTTCCTGTTATTATTTTCGGCACTGTAGTGGCCGTAGTAACCAATTCACTTTATATTGTAGTGCCAGGTATACTCGGCTTTTTAATCTTGAGGTTAATTCATGGCCTTACTATAGGATTTAACTCAACAGGCGCAACCGCTTATATAAGCGATATTGTTCCCCCCGAAAAACGCGGCGAAGCCATGGGCTTTTTTGGGCTAATGAACAATGTGGGTGCAGGATTGGCTCCTATTCTAGGCAGTTTTGTATCTAAAAATTATGGCATGGACGCTATGTTTCTCACAGCATCTGTTTTAGCCTTAGGTTCAGCCTCAGTTTTTTGGAACATTAATGAAACTATAAAAAACAAACAAGCCTTTAAGTTAAATCTGCTTAAATTAGAAAAACAAGATTTGGCCGAAAAACGTGTATGGCTTCCCGCTATAGTAATGTTTTTAGTAGTGTTTTCTTTTGGTACCATTCTAACTGTTGGGTTTGACCTGGCCGAACAACTGCATTCTTCTAATAAAGGGTTAATCCTAATGATTATGACCCTTTCATCCATTGGAATTCGTGTTATTGCTGGGAAATTTTCGGATCGTTATGGTCGCAAATCCATCTTGCTAATAGGACTTACAATCTTATGTATAGGTTTGATATTGTTGGCCAATGCCCAAAATCTAACCAATTTATACATTGCCATTAGCATTGTAGGAATTGCCAACGGTATTAATAATCCAACGCTATTTGCTTGGGTTACCGATTGGGGAAATCCTAAAAATAGAGGTCGTGCCATCTCAACGCTTTTTATTGCCTTAGAAACTGGAGTAGGGGTTGGCTCATTTGTATCTGCCGCAGTGTATGAGAATAAATTTTCGAATATTCCCATTGCTTTTTATATGTCGGCAGGACTTGTAGTTTTAGCTATTTTTATCCTAAGTTTTACCTGGAAATATAAACCAAAATTAATTCTGGAATAATCTTGGTAAATTTAAGATTAGGCTAAAGTTAATACTCCATAGATATTCTATACCCCGAATGGCTTCGCAGATTTAGGACATTACTATAATCCAACATTAAATATTGCCCTTTAATTCCTGTAAGTGTCCCTTCAATTTCAGGCATGCTATCTAATTTTAAACTTTTAACTTTTTCGGGATAAGTCAATACAGGGTATTTAATAAGGGTATCCACAGAATCGGTTTTAATCCATTTTCTAAGATCCTCTGGCAATAAATTGCTATAATAGTCCCTTTCTTTTTCTAAATCCATCCAAACCGGCTCTCCTTTTAACATGAGCTGCCAATTGGTTTTGTCTGCTAAATAGTCCTTTAAAGCAATTTCAATTAATCCAGCCGCCTGCCTATACGACGTTTCGGCTAGCACTATTGCTTGGCTAGCTCCTTGATCAATCCAACGTGTGGGCACCTGGGTGGTTCGGGTTACGCCTACTTTAAGTCCACTGGTATTGCTCAAATAAACATAATGCGGCTGCATGTGATGGGCCATTTCCCATTCGTAGTCGCGCAAGGCAATGCCTTCGTGAATTCGGCTTAATTCGGGTCGGATAATGCTGGGTGATGCAAGTGGCGAAGTCATAAACGCATCGTAAGACATTCCATCACCAAAGGTTTTTGTTATCTTTTTGCCCGAAACTACACAATGAATGGCATTTTCAAATGTTATCCTAACTTTTTGGCCTACCAATTGATTTAACTCTACCACATAATTTGGTTCTAAAATATCGTACAATGGCAAAGTGTAGTTTACTTCCTTGCCTAATTCTGATTGCATTTTGCGGATATTTCCTGTAAACTTCATCGCCTATTTATTTTAATGCTTTAATCAAGCCAATACTTATAATATTGTTTTTGAACCTCCGATTGCGAGGTGCTTTTTACGAGCTTATAATTCACATGCGCATCCTTGATAAGCTTGGCCTTAAACGTTAATAATTTGCCCGATCGACTTGCTGTAACATCGATGATATCACCTTCCTTTTGTCGGTTGGTAAATTCATCGAGATCGCCATTGACTCTATAACCGTTAACCGCAATTATTTCGTCATTAGCACTCAGTCCGGCTATCGATGCTGGGCCGCCAATTTCAACAAATTTGATAAGTGTTTTTCCGTTTTCAAGTTTTACACTCACCCCTAATGGCAGTTTGCTTGAGGGTTGGTTTATCAACTCGAGCCCTACATACGAAAATTGTTTACTATAATCCAACGGATTGGTGGTATTAACCATTTCGTGCAACCATTCGGTTATTGATGTACCAATGACATGCTCGCAGGCCTTACTAAACTCTGCTTCGGTAAATCCTCTTTTTTTGGTTTTAAAATACTCTATATAAAGATGCCGCATCACATCGTCCAACTTTTTTGTTCCTCCACTCCTATTAATTATTTCGAGATCTATCAACATCGAAATAATCATTCCTTTCTGATAATAACTTATACTGCTATTGTCGCTGTTTTCGTCTGGATTATAAAATTTTATCCATGCATCAAAGCTGCTTTCTGCCAAGGTTTGCGCTTTATTACCCGGTAAATTTTCAAATTTTGTGATGGAAGTACTTACAATTCCTAGATATTCGTCGTTGGTATAAAGGTTGGATCGTTTCAAAAACAGGTCATCATAGTATGAAGTTATCCCCTCGGCAACCCAAAGCAATTTAGTGTAGTTTTCTTTCGAATAATCAAAGGGTCCCAATTCTATTGGCCGTATTCGCTTAACGTTCCATAGATGAAAATACTCATGAGCAATCAAACTTAAAAAACTTTTATATTTCTGGTCGTTGCTATAGGCCCAACGTTGCATTACCGAAGTTTGACTATTTAAATGCTCTAGTCCTCCACCCCCAGCTTCTACATTTTGAACAAATACGACATACATCGGCGATGGATGCTCTCCAAAAACTTCTATTTCTTTTTCAATAATTTTAGTAAAA
>CAMDXE010000037.1 GCA_945878925.1 Chitinophaga pinensis | reverse complement strand
TGCAAAAAATTCGGGCCCTCTTAACTTTTTTGCCTGTGTGATGGCTTCAAATAATGATAACACTTCTTCAGGTGATGCAAGTTATGCCAAAAAATTTACGATTAACCCTTCCACTTTGATACCTGTTGCCAATGCTACTTGTGTCGATTCGCTTACCTGTGTTGGCAATACTATTACGCTAAAAGGTGCCTCTACTCAAAATCCTACCTCGTGGCAATGGACCTTGGTTGGGGCAACCCCAAACTCGTCAACTGCTCAAAATCCTGCAGTAAAATATAATATAGCCGGCACGTATTGGGCTGTATTGGTATCCAAAAATGCCAAAGCAAGCTCGAAAGCCGACTCCTTAAAAATAGTGGTAAAAAACAAGCCGAGTGTTAGCATAAGCGGCCCAAGCTCTTATACGTTTTGCAAAGGCGATTCGGTTAAATTAACAGCTACTTACAATACCACTTTCAAATACACTTGGGTTCCTGGAGGCTTAGTTACCCAAACCATTTGGGCCAAAGACACCGGATCGTATTATGTTACGGTCGTTGATAATTTTAAATGTTCGGCTACCTCAACGCCATTGGTAAAAATAGCCCATCATCCCGAAAAAACCATGTCCATTTCGCGCGATGTAAACAACGATACCATTTGTTTTGAGCGCCCTATAAAAATAACAGGCACAGGCACATTTGATTCCATTGCCTATTATACATCATTTGGCAAATACCAAACTACACCAAATAATCCACAAACGTTTCAATTTTCAACGTCCACAGATATTTTTGCAAGGGGCTATCTTAAAGGTTGCCCAACACCAAAAACCAACGCTCTAAACTTTGTTGTAAAAAACAGCGTTGCTGCCCCAAAAGCTACCTGTAAAGACAAAACAAGTGCAAGTTTCGAAATCAGTTGGGGCGCCGTTACAAACGCATTGGGATATAAAATTAGCATTGATAGCGGTAAAACATGGCAAACTCCAAGCTCTGGCAATAAAGGATTAAGCCATAAAGTATTAGGAATGCCGGCCAACACCGATATGGAGGTATGGCTTAAAGCCTTAGATATTTTCCCATGCAACGAAAGCCCCATCACAAAGGTCATCTGTGGCTCTATTCCTTGTAGTCCGCTTACCTTCGATATTATTTGGGATAAAGAAATTTGCAAGGCCGAATCTATTTCTTTTAAAATCAGAAATCTAAACACCACTTATTACTCACTAACCATCGACAATGGAAAAGCATTTAAGGATACCGCTTTTAAAATATCGGCCGATTTTAGTCGCGTTTACAAATTTGAATTAACCGATAGCAGCAATTTGAGTTGCCCTGTGATTAAGCGCGATGCCTATGTGAAAGTTTGGGAAATTCCGACGCTTGTGCTTAGCAGCAACAATCAACAGAATATTTTTTGCGAAGGATTTCCTGCCCACTTCGAAGTAATTTCGAAAGGAATGCAGGATTACCAATTCTTTTTGAACAACATTTCGAAACAAAAAGGAGTAAATAATGCCTGGTCGCACTTTGTCCCGAAAAATTTAGATTCTGTTTGGGTAACCGTTACCAATGGATCGTGTGTTTCGACCTCCGAAAAAATTAAATTAGGCATAAAACCTCTGCCGTCGGCAAAATTCACCCAAACCTTTAGCGGCAAAACGGCGACATTTACCCCTGTCGAAACTGGCAAAGCCACCTATAAATGGACCTTTGGCGATGGAGGATCGGATACCATTTCCAAAAAACCAAGTCATACCTATGCCGAAGGATTAAGCACGGTTTGGGTTAAACTTATCATAATAGATGAATATGGTTGCACAAGCACCGATTCGTCGAATATTGAGATTCCTGTTTCAATTAATCAATGGTTCAAATATTCGGGCATTAACATTTTCCCTCAACCTGCCAATACTAAACTAAGCATTGTTATTCCTCCCGACTTAGTAAATTCGACCCTAATATTAATGGATGCCACAGGCCGTACTATCCTAAAATTATTGGCCGATAAAGAAATTAATGAAATACAAACCAATGAAATGCCAAGTGGGGTTTACATGCTTATGATCTCCAACGATAAAAGGCATTTTGCCACTAAAGTAATTCTTAGTAAATAGTTATAGCCAATGCTAACGGACACTCGACAAACCAAAGAAATCAATTAATAAAACGAAATATGATATTGGCAAATCGGATACGTAAAATCAGAGAAGCTAAAAAGTTGACTCAAGACGAAGTTGCTTTTAGATGTAACATTTCGGCCTCGGCCTATGGTCAAATTGAACGTAAAGCACAAAACTCTACATATTTTACACTTTCCAAAATTGCTGATGCTCTGTGTGTATCGTTGTTATTTTTACTTGATGTTGACAACCCAGAACTGTTCGAGCAAAAAAACAAGTTATAACTTGTTGTGAAGGTTAACTGTCTTCTTCATATTTGCAAGTAAAAAACAATTAATATGAGAAACGAAATTTTAAACAGGGGGCAAAAAACCTCACTCTACTTTCATGTTCGTACTCACAATATCCTAAGTTTATTAAAAAAAACACCCATTTTAATTCATTAACATATGATCCCAGAAATCAGTATCATCAACTCAAGTTTGAACCAGATTGAATTAAACTTTGGAGTAATTTTTAACAGAAACACGGCTGTAGTCACATCTCATCAGGACCAATTCAGCGACACGTGGAAGTTTGTACATTTATTGGTAGATACTTGGGTTACGCCTGAAATAGCTCCAAATAAGCACATTATTTCTTGCATAAGTATTATCAAGCCTGACAACTCTGTGGGAGGTACTTTCCCTAACATACTTGTAAGTAATGGCAATACGTACACTGATGTAGAGATAATTGACTCCTCTATGAGTATTTTGGGTACTTACCCATGTTTGTTAAATGAACCGAAGCCACTCGATCCTGAACCTGAGGTGCTTTTTATCTTGCCATCAATCCATATCGAAAGCGTTACAAAAGACGCCCAAGGTAATATTACGGTTAAAGGTTCAGTAGACATTCATTTCAATTTTATCACATGGGATTTGTTTCACTTTGAGCAAACGTTCCATTTATAATTTTTGAAGATTAACCGTAAACTCTAAAATATTATTAAACCAATATTTCTGATATGTTAATGAAAACACTCGTTTATATATTGATTTTCGTCTTTTTTATTTTGAGTTGCCATGCTCAGAAAACACGTATGCCAATGCCTAAAAACATGAAGCAAATTAAGCAAGTGATGCCATACGTGCAAAATAAAATAAAGACGGAATATAGGTTAAAGAAATTTAATCTTTATGTTTATAATTCTGTCAACATTCGTGCTATGATTGCCGATGAAGATTTTATTTTCAACTGTTCGACTGTAAATTGCGACTCTGTTTGTAAGGTTCTGGCTCGTAAAATTAAAGAATATTCTAAAGAAAAGTCAAAAAAATTTTTAGGTGGTTACGATGAAATAGTTATTACTCTTGCTAGGAAAGGTGATCATATAATTAAAGGAAGTACCATTGATACAAACTATAAGTATAAGATTAGTGACTTATAGATGCTTAAGTATATCAATTTTGCATTTAGAAACTGTTATTGATAATGACATTGAAATTGAATTTACCAATTGACAAAAAAAACTTACAAGTTTAGGATCTACTAGATAGTGGATATTCTGTATTAAAGGACTAAAACATCACATAAGTTGATTGTGACTAAACTGTTTCAGTTATTTTTCTATAGAATCCCATATAGACTGATAAAGCACTGGCTATAACAGCACCTACCCAAAAGTGGCGGTTCGGTGGTTAAATCAAGTTTTATACACCTATCAAAGTTTGTGCTTGGTTGACAGTTTTCGTCTCCGAAATCGCTACCTTCGCGTAGCTATAAACCGTTAGCTGTAATATAGAATGACGACAATTTTCAATATAATTCTGAGGACAATTTTCTGACTGACAATAATATTTATCCTTGTTACATTTTATGCGTTGACATTTGGACAATCTTCAACTTATGAGTTTGCAGACTGGAAATTAAGCCAACAGTTTTACACCACCATAATGCAAGGACTGCCACTTGCAATTTTGTTGACTCTAACAAGGTCAATTAATAGGTCTAACAATAAATCAAAAAATATTATCATAATAGTTGCGACTCTTATATGCTCAATAATTTCGTTTTTCATAATGGTAAGTATGATTTTTTCTGTTGGCTTCTTAACTATTACAAATGACAAACTACTTTATAAAAACAAGACCGAACAAACGACAACAATAATGGCACAGACAATTGGGCAAGGTGCTTTGGGTGCAGACGGATTTAGAATAGTTAAACTTGAACCGTTTTTGAAATATTGGAATAAGACTACTATTATTGACACAACAATAATTGACAAGGCAGACTGGATATTTGTAAATAAAAAATCAGACTTGTTAAATGGTGAATGAAAGAAATGATAACGCTAACAATAGATTTTTATAATTAAAAAAGACCGCAATCTACATTCAAGAAATTTCTTGATATTCCGACTAATTATTAATCACAAGATAGAACAGTTCACCTTATTAGCTAATTTAATTCTTTGAATTTTTAATTAATTCAGGATTAAATTTAGAAATAAAGGGAAGAGATTTTAAAACAAACTAATCCTTTTGTTCGCTTGTTTTAATCTTTTTTGTTTTTAGATTTTTAAATTTCAGCACCCCATCCTTTTTGTCCAAATCCACTTCCAGCGTATCGCCATTAGCAATATTCGATTTAAGGATTTCTTCGGCTATGGGATCTTCCAAATATTTTTGTATAGCACGTGTTAATGGACGTGCGCCAAATTCACGATCGTACCCTTTTTCGACCAAAAAATCTTTGGCGGCAGGTTTTAGTATCACTTTAAAGCCAATCCCCTCAATGCGTTTCACTAACTTAGCTATGCCTAATTCCAATATCTTGCCAATGCTCTCTTTTTCTAATGAACTAAATACAATTACATCGTCGATTCGGTTTAAAAATTCAGGCGAAAAAAAGCGTTTCAAAGCATTTTCTACCACGTTTTTTGTATTCGCATCGCTAGCTAGCGATTTTGCAGCTGTGCCAAACCCAACACCTGCACCAAAATCTTTCAATTGACGAGAGCCAATATTTGAGGTCATTATTATAATGGTATTTCTGAAATCTATTTTACGTCCTAAGCTGTCGGTAATAAATCCCTCATCTAATACCTGAAGTAAAATATTGAACACATCGGGATGTGCTTTTTCTATCTCGTCGAATAAAATGACGCTATAGGGTTTTCGTCTAACTTTTTCGGTAAGCAATCCGCCTTCTTCATAGCCCACATAACCAGGAGGCGCTCCAACAAGCCTGCTTACGGCAAATTTTTCCATAAACTCGCTCATATCCACGCGTATCAACGAGTCGACCGAATCGAATAAATAGCGCGAAAGGGCTTTGGCCAATTCTGTTTTTCCAACACCTGTTGGGCCCAGAAAAATAAAGGACCCTATTGGACGATTCGGATCTTTTAATCCCGCTCGGGTACGTTGAATAGCTTTTGATAATTTAATGACCGCCTGATCTTGCCCAATAACTTGTGATTGGATTTCGTCGGACATGGTCAATAATTTGGTGCCTTCATTTTGAGCAATTCGCTTAGTAGGCACGCCAGTCATCATTGCAATAACTTCGGCTATATGATCTTCGTTAACTACATATCGGTTTAGCTTTGTTTCTTCTTCCCAATTGGCTTTGGCAATTTCTAATTGCTCAAGCAATGACTTTTCTTTATCTCTTAATCGGGCCGCTTCCTCATAACGCTGACTTTTTACAACCCTATTCTTCTCTTCCTTAATTTCTTCAATCTTTTTTTCGAGCTCGATAATATCATTAGGAACTACAATATTGCTCAAATGGACGCGAGCACCTGCTTCGTCCATAACATCTATGGCTTTATCGGGCAAATGTCTATCACTTATAAAGCGTACACTTAACTTTACGGCTGCATCCAAGGCGCTATCGGTATAGGTTACAGAGTGGTGATCTTCGTATTTATCTTTAATATTTTGCAGTATCTGAAAGGTTTCGTCGGGCGAAGCCGGCTCTACCAATACCGATTGAAAACGACGCTCTAAAGCGCCATCTTTTTCGATATACTGTCTGTATTCGTCGAGTGTAGTGGCTCCAATACACTGTATTTCGCCACGAGCCAATGCAGGCTTAAACATGTTGGAAGCATCTAATGAACCGGAGGCCCCTCCTGCCCCAACGATGGTATGAATTTCGTCAATAAATAGAATGACATCGCGCGACTTTTCCAATTCATTCATTACCGCTTTCATCCGCTCTTCAAATTGTCCTCGGTATTTTGTGCCAGCTACTAATGAAGCTAAATCTAAGGTTACGACCCGCTTGTCGAATAATATTCGAGAAACTTTGCGTTGAACAATTCGAAGCGCTAAACCTTCGGCAATGGCTGTTTTTCCTACACCGGGTTCTCCTATTAATACAGGATTATTTTTTTTGCGTCGCGATAAAATTTGCGAAACCCTTTCAATCTCTTTCTCGCGCCCAATTATAGGATCTAACTTGTCTTCTTCTGCCAATTTGGTCAAATCGCGGCCAAAATTATCGAGCACTGGCGTTTTACTTTTTGGATTTGCTTTTTTAGGATCGTTAGGTTTACGCTCGGTAAACATGTCTTCAGTAGAATCGTGAGGGAATTCATCTCTAATACTATGCAGATCTTGATCGGAAGGTGGCAATTCTGTTAGATTATCCTCAATGGCATGTTTAAATATGTCATAATTTACCCCAAATTGAGTTAAAATTTGAGAGGCAATATTATCCTCATCGCGCAAAATAGATAGCAACAGGTGTTCGGTTCCAATAATATCCGATTTAAATATTTTAGCCTCGAGATACGTAACTTTAAGGGCTTTTTCGGCTTGCTTGGTTAAGGGAATATTGCCCAAATTGGTTGGCCGTGTAGCGGTGTCGCGAATATTGTCTTCTACGCTTTTTTTAAGGTTCAAAAAATCGACGCCTAGGGCCCTTAAATGCAACAAAGCTTTGCCTTCGCCCAACCTTAATATGCCCAATAAAATATGCTCGGTACCGATATATCCATGCCCTAACCTAATCGCCTCTTCCCGACTAAATTGAATAACTTCTTTTACATTTGGCGAAAATTTTGCTTCCATTCTCCTCTTTATTTACTGTTACAATTGGTGTAACAAATATACAGTCATTTTTGCTTGAATTAAAATCGGGGAATTACAATTTTTACGTTTCGCTTAATTTAGTGGACAGGTTTAAATAGCTAACCTTTAGACCTAAAATCTGCTTTGCTTTTTTGTAAACAATCCACCCTTGGCTTTGTTCTTCTTTTTTAACTTAAAAATAGATTTTTTTTGAGGAGTATCATCGCCGTAGGCTGGACAAGATTTTGCCCGACATCCCATTTCTGTGGCTCCTAATATTAACATACAGAGCGCATACATCGTTAGTTTTTTAATGGACCAGGGCATCATTTTTTCTCAATTCTATTTCTACTACCTTTTTTACTTGTTTATCGATATAGTCGGTGGCTTGCCTCGACAAACTCCACCCTAAAGGAATTATATCATTTTCGAAACGCGGCAATGTAAAATTTAGTATTTTGTCTTTATGGGTCAAAGAAGTGTTTTTTATCAAATTCATGCTATAACCTCCTCCTTTGTACCAAACATTTAAATAAGCTTGGATGGGCGCCAATACCTCGTACAAGCCGCCTAGAGGTTCAGTTTTGCTGAAATCTTTGGTGTTTCGGATAAAAACAAAGGACACCTTAATCGGGATTTTTTTAATATCGGCAATGGTTCGCAGCCTAATGTAAACTTCTAGTAGCGTCGATATGCCTAAGTTTTCGTAGTACCCTCCATCGCCAACATGCCCCCATTTTTTGTGGTCTTTATCCACAATCAAACCCGCAGGTGTAAGGTATGGAAATCGAGCACTCAGCAATACCGATGTGCTTAACGGAATATCCTTGTTTAAAATTCTAAGAATATCCGTTGTTTCATAAAACTGTTGGTCTCCAAATTTTACAGGACTGATCAATACGCGCTTGCCCGTTTCGATATGTGTTGCGTTCATAAAAACTAAGGGACCCTGCTTATTGGTGTCGGTAAAATCATTTGCCAAATATCCTATTCTAAACAGATTTGGATTATCCTTACAACTTTTTTCCCAGCTTGCTTCCCAGGTTTTTTCCAATACGGTTGCCCTATCAAATTGCTTAAAAGGAAAAGGTAAAAATCGTTGAAAGGCATCGGGAAACAAGGCGAAACCCATAATAGGCGAAAGGAAATCATTTTTTAAAAAATCTCTTACAATGGCTCGTCCTGTTTCGGGATTGGTTGAACATTTAGACGACAAATTAAAAGCCGCTGCACCCAATGCTCCTCCTGAAACCCCGCTATAGGCCAAAACATGATTTTTGAAATTCGAATCGCCTTGCGACAATTCGCTTAAAACTTCATTGGACCAATAGGCTGCACGCAATCCTCCTCCTTCACAAGCCACCAAATAGACATTGACTGTGTCGTCATTTTGACTTTTTGTTTGCAGCCATTGGTTGATATAGGTATCCATAAATGGCCTTTTATCGGGCAGGCCTTCCTGCAAAACTCTAACCTCGTGGTTATTATTAAAAAAGCTAAAAACCAACCATCCCATCAAAAAAAGAAAAGCGAATGGTATTTTAAAGCGATTTTCGAATAATGAAAATAAACCAAAGAAAGCCAGCCACGAACTAAGCGCCATGATGACCAATCCACATGAGCCCACGTATTGCGAAAACCGAATGGGGTATAAATAGATAACTAAAAAAAGTGCAATCAAAAGAATAATGCGCTGCCCAATCCACCACTTCTGTTTTGTAACTAGGTAAGCAGGCGGATAGGCTGCGTTTTTTACAGGGATGTAATGCAACAAAAACGAAAATGGCAGGTTTTTGGTTTTTAATACCACCATAAGTTTGCGCCTATAAAGGAGAAAAACATAGAGAGCCATTCCTAAATTTAGGTATAACACCACCAATGAAACCAATCCTCCATTAGCCACAACAGTGCCATACGAAATGATTAAAAAGGGAAGCAAGGCAAATAGGCGTGGAATAATAACCAAGGTCCTAACCGTATAAGGCTTATACGATTCGGCAAAGGTGAAGGCTTTGAAATGCGTTATGATTCGTGCCGATCGCCAATTTTGCCATCCCCAATATACCAACATGACACATACCATAAGGGTATGATGAATTTTATTTGGGTTGCCGTCCGATTGAAATCCTAAGGTTCGAAGTATATCAAGCCCTTGCTGAAACTGGGCTAACATTAAAAACCCAATAAGGTTGAAAAACAGAATTACCCAGCATGTTTTTAAAATCTGATATATGTTAAAAAAAGTACCTTGAACTTTAAAGCCTTTCAGCAATGCTCGTAGCTTCTTTAGGTGCAATTTGTTTTTATCCGATAAATTCATTTAGAATTCCTAAATATTTACAGCCAAAGTAATACAATTTCCAACTCAGATATTTACATATTTAATATTGTGTCGTGTTTTTTAGAACAATGCCTTTATCCATAACCTTCAATGTTGGCCTCTAAAAACCCCTTAGATCAACCCCTCATTTTTTGCCTTTTAACCAAAAATGGAAGCAAGATTTGGCTCATAGGCAAAGCCACATCGGCTGGCGTAAAATCAATTTTATATTGACGGCATCTGTTGCTTAATTCATCAATAAAAAAAGCAGTTTCTTTAACATATTGCGCTTTAACATCGGATGGAAATAATTTTAGTTTTTCGCCCGATTCAATATCTTCGAAAACATAAGGCCGATTGTCGAAATTAAATTCTATTTCACAATTAGCATCTAAGGTGTGAAACAATACAACTTCATGTTTATTGAACTTTAGATGTTGTAAGGCCGCAAATAATTCATCCTGCGAACCAAATGACTCCATCATATCGCTAAAAATTATGACTAAACTGCGCTTATGCAATTTTTCGGCTATTTCGTGAAGTACCGGAATAATATGGCTCGTTTTTTTGACCACTGGCGTGGCTAATTGTTTCTCCAATTGAGCAATTAGCATACGATGATGACTTTCGGCCGATTTCATCTCCGTACTAAAATCAATTGAATCCGAAAAGAATGTTAGCCCAACTGCATCGCGCTGCTTTCGCAAAAGGTTCATTATGGACGCTGCCGCCAAGGAAGAAAATTTCAATTTATTCCATCCTTTTTCGGGATAGAACATGGACGATGAAGTATCGATGAGCAACTGGCATCTCAAATTGGTTTCTTCTTCATATCGCTTGGTAAACATTTTGTCGCTTCGGGCAAAAAGTTTCCAATCTATGTTTTTAACAGAATCACCAACATTGTAAATTCGATGCTCGGCAAACTCAACCGAAAATCCATGAAATGGGCTTTTATGAAGCCCTGTTATAAAACCTTCGACAACCTGCTTGGCAAGTAATTCTAGATTTCCGGGTTTTAATAAGTCATCGTTATGCATTGATGCAGCAAACTTTCGCTGTAAAGTTTTTAATTAAAAAAGTCTATTTACGACATTTGGGCTTCAATTTTTTTAACCAATTCGGATTTTGGCACCACCCCAACTTGCTTATCTACCAGCTCGCCATTTTTAAAAATTAGTAAGGTAGGAATGCTTCTAACACCATAAGTTGCCGAAACGCCAGGATTTTCATCCACGTTAACTTTTCCGATAACAGCTTTGCCTTCCATTTCGTTGTGCAACTCATCGATAATTGGTGTTAACATACGGCATGGTCCGCACCACTCTGCCCAAAAATCTACCAATACGGGTTTATCCGATTTTAATACTTCAGCTTCAAAATTACTGTCTGTGAATTGTTTTGCCATTTTCTATATTTAATTAGGGTTCAAAAATAAATTGTTTTAAAGCACGATAGTTCAAAGGTTATTCCAAATTTATTAACCTGTCAATAAGACACTCTCCTTATCCTTTTTTTTAGCTTATTAATCCTCAATTAATATTTGAGCATTAAAATGGCCTTTCCCCAAAGGATTTTGTTTTTCGACACTTACTTTCCATTTTGCCACTTGCAAAAATTCTTTTTTCAAGGCTTTATGAATATTTAAGGCCACCGTTTCAATAAAGTCTTCGCGCATGTCGAAGGTGGTTTTTAAAACCTTAAACAGATCTTCATAATTAACCGAATTTTGAAGGTTTGGGGCTTCCGATAAAAAATCGGCTTTAAGTTGTGCTTCTATTTGAACTGTAAAATAAGTCCCAATCAAGTCTTCTCCCTTGTGCATTCCATGGAAACCATAAAATTGGATGGCATTGAATACTAAAGTGCCTGTCATTATAAATTTGTTAATTATCCCTTAAGTTAAATTGAATGTGTTTGAAGAAAAAAAATTGTTTGAAGTTTTCCTTAAACCACAAAAATAATAAAGTTTTATAGAGGTAATTAAAGTTTTATTTTTGCAAAGCAAAGTATGACACAGGCCGAATTACTAGAACTTAAAGAAAAACAAGGCGATAGAGATCACTATCAGCAGCCCGATTTTTACAGCATTGATGATCTATTAAGTGACGAACACAAATTAATTCGCGATTCGGTTAGAGAATGGGTAAAAAAAGAAATATCACCGGTTATCGACGAATGTTGTCAGCATGCCATTTTTCCCGATTATATTAAAAAAGGACTGGGCGACATAGGATGTTATGGACCACAATTGCCTGCCGAGTATGGTTGCGGCGGTTTAGATTATATCTCTTATGGCTTGGCCATGCAAGAATTAGAGAGAGGCGACAGTGGCGTAAGATCGACTGCATCGGTACAAGGTTCGCTTGTAATGTATCCTATTTATAAGTTTGGAAACGAAGCGCAGCGTCGTAAATATTTACCAAAATTGGCCACCGGCGAATGGATGGGATGTTTCGGACTTACCGAACCCAATCATGGCTCCGACCCAAGTGGTATGACATCAAATTTTGTAGACAAGGGCGATTATTATTTACTAAACGGTTCAAAAATGTGGATATCCAATTCGCCTTTTGCCGATGTGGCGGTAATTTGGGCAAAAAACGAAGAAGGTATCATTCATGGGATGATATTAGAACGAGGGATGAAAGGATTTACCACGCCCGAAACTCATAAAAAATGGAGTTTGCGCGCGTCGTCCACCGGCGAGCTCGTTTTTGACAATGTTCGCGTACCAAAAGAAAATTTATTACCAGGCGTTAAAGGCTTAAAAGGGCCGCTTACTTGCCTCAATTCGGCCCGTTATGGAATTAGTTGGGGTGCGGTTGGGGCGGCCATGGATTGTTATGATACGGCAGTAAGGTATTGTAAAGAGCGCCAACAATTTGGTAAACCCATAGGTGGATTCCAACTTCAACAAAAAAAACTGGCTGAAATGCTAACCGAAATTACCAAAGCTCAACTTTTATGTTGGAGGCTTGGCACATTAATGAACGAAGGCCGAGCAACTCCCGCACAAATAAGCCTAGCCAAACGCAATAATGTGGACATGGCCTTGACGGTGGCACGAACCGCCAGACAAATGTTGGGAGGAATGGGCATAACCGGCGATTACCCCATCATGCGCCATAGCATGAATTTAGAATCGGTAGTTACCTACGAGGGCACCCACGATATTCATTTATTGATCTTGGGAATGGAAATTACAGGCGAAAATGCATTTTTATAGGTGAAGCAACTTCAATTTTTAGTCATCTTTGTTTTAGGCATAACTTGTTCAAGCTTTGCTATTCGCTCATTCGAGCCTACCAATGTTATCATAAATCTCAATCCCAAACTTCAAAACGATTCGATTGGTTATAATTTACCTCTCGAACTGCCGACTATTTTATATAATAAAATTTTAGATGGCAGTATTCCTTTATGGGATAGCCCTTCAAAAGAAATTAGAATAAGCGGCGATGCATTAAAAGGAATTGAGCAATCGAGTAAAACCTCCTTCAGTTCGGTTTCCAATTTATTTATTCATGAAATCTGGGAACTTTCGAAACGTTACCTCGATGCAAAAACCATTGGATTTACATTTATCAACAAAACCAATGATGCTTCGGTAAATTATGGATATATAGATTACCACGATATTGCAGAGCTGATGAAAACTACAAATATTCAGAGCAATGCCAATGGGGTATTAAATACAAGTTATGCCGAAGCCATACAAAATAAAGGATTCAATTTTTCGATTGTACAATTTGGCGACCAAGACTTTAAAACCAACCCCGAGCAATCGTTCGAACTAAAAAACAGTTTGTTTAATAATCCTAAAATTCAATTAATTTCATTGGCCAAAAGGAGTCCACAATTAAAAAGCATTACCTACGAAATTAATAAAGAGGGCTCGGGCATTAATGAAGCCATTTTTTTGTCGCTTACAAATTATTTTAATGCCAATCTTGAACAATTTTATAATATGAGCGGCGATCAAGGCCCCTCCTTGTACAACAAAACGCCCGATTTAATTTTGACTAAACTAAAAGTAACCGAGCTCTATAGCAATACCAGCAATGGCATTAGCTCCGAGCTTATATCGTTGCAGATATTTTGTAACGGGAAATATTTACCCCTTCAATCCATAGCATGGTTTCGACAATTGGACATCATGGTAAAATTTAAACCCATAGAGGCCGTTATTAAGGAAAAGAATTACGACCTCAAATTAGTTGCCATCAATTTCTCAGCCGTCAAAAATCTTAACATAGCTGAGGTATTGGTAAAATTACAATCGGGGCAATGGAACCATTTGGCAAAAGATGGCGAATGGAGCAATTGAAAAAAGATTTATTAAAATAAAACAACACAAAACATAAAAAGTGAGCACATCTATAAAATTTGGAACCGATGGTTGGAGAGCCATTATTGCACGTGATTATACCGAGGTAAATGTGATGCGTGTGGCCGAAGCTACCGCCAAATGGATTCTTAGCAAATCGGACGCTCCACACAAGGCTGTTATTGGCTATGACTGTAGGTTTGGTGGCGAAATGTTTATGAAGGCCACGGCTCGCGTATTTGCTTTTCATGGCATAACCAGTATCATTGATTCCGATTTTATAAGTACACCCATGGTTTCGTTGGCTACTCTAAATCTCAAAGCATCGGCTGGAATCGTTATTACGGCGAGTCATAATCCACCCGATTACAATGGATTTAAAATTAAAGATTCGTTTGGCGGACCTGCTGTGCCTTCCGAAATTGCCAAAGTTGAAGCCCTCATTCCTGAATCTATTTCTAACCATTACGATACATTTGAAGCCTATGTGCTTAACGGATATATTCAGACCATGGATTTAGAAGGCATGTATATTGACGCCATTAAAAAAGGCATCGATTTTAATAAAATTAATGCCGCCCATAAGGAACTGGCATACGATGCCATGTATGGAGCTGGTCAGAAAGTAATGCGCCAATTAATGCCGGATAGCACCTTCCTGCATTGCGAATTCAACCCATCATTTGAAGGGCAAGCACCTGAACCCATTCACAAAAATTTGCATCAGTTGTCGGCATTAATATCCCTAGCCGAAGATATCGACTTAGGAATAGCCACCGATGGCGATGCCGATAGAATTGGATTGTACAACAGCACTGGAAAATTTATTGATTCACATCATATTATTTTATTGCTCATCCATTATCTTCATGCCTACAAGGGCTTAAATGGCAAAGTGGTAAACAGTTTTAGCTGTACAGGAAAAATTAAAAACCTTTGCTCTCACTATGGGCTCACCCAAGAAGTGTCAAAAATTGGATTTAAGTACATCTGCGACAAAATAATAAGCGAAGATGTTTTGATTGGTGGCGAAGAATCGGGAGGCATTGCCATTAAAGGGCATATTCCTGAACGCGATGGAATTTGGATTGGCCTCAAAATTCTTGAGTTTATGGCCGAAACCGGCAAAAGTTTGGATGAATTGATTGATGAGGTTTATGCCATAACTGGTTCGTTTGCGGTTGAACGCTACGATTTGCATATTGATGAGCAAACCAAGCAACGTGTGATTTCGAATTGCCAATCAAAATTTTATTCGGCCTTTGGAAAATATGACATTCAGTCGGAGGACGATTTGGATGGATTTAAATATCATCTCCAAAACGAACAATGGGTTATGATACGCCCTTCGGGCACCGAGCCTGTGCTAAGAATATATGCCGAATCCGAAACTTCAGAAAAAGCCTTTGAAATATTAGAAGCCACCAAGGCCGCAATACTTCAATAGATAACACTACTTACCCAAAGCGGTTTGTGTGCAAATAAAGAAGAACAAACTAAATAAACCATAAGCACCATGAATAGCCGCCTCCATTCGTTTAAATACTCCCCAAAAAATAAAGGGGTACGATGGACAATTCTTATGTTTTTATGTTTATTAAAGTTTAATGCCTATGCCCAATCGGATAGTTTAATTAAAAAATGCAATCGAAAAACGATCACAGTATCAGCTTTAGGAGGACTTTACGTTGGCAGCATGTCGGGGCTATATTCGCTTTGGTATAAAGATTACCCCCAATCTAAATTTCATTTTTTCAACGACAATGCCGAATGGTTAAAAATGGATAAAGTTGGCCATGTTTTTAGTGCCTATGTTGAAGGGAAATTTGCAATAGACATGCTCAAATGGGCTGGGTATTCAAAGCAAAAATCGGCTATTTATGGTCCCCTCTATGGCTTAGCATACCAAACGACAATTGAGCTATTTGATGGTTTTTCGTCGGAATGGGGCGCTTCGGGAGGCGATATTATGGCAAACTGTATTGGCACGGCCCTTATAACTGGCCAAACACTGGCTTGGAATGAAGAACGGATTACTTTGAAATTTTCATATTCTCCAACTTCTTATGCCAGCCTACGGCCTGAGTTATTAGGCAATCAAGCTGTTCAATCGATTTTTAAAGATTATAATGGGCAAACGTATTGGCTAAATTTTAGACCAAAATCGTTTGCTCCAAAAAGCAAATGGCCTGCCTGGCTTGACATTTCATTGGGGTATGGCGTCACAGGATTGTTAGGTGGCTATAGCAACCAATGGCTTAGCAAAGACCCAAATCCAAATTTTTATGATTATTCGTCAACGCCCCGTCGTATGCAATTTTATCTCTCGCCCGATATTAATCTTGAGAAATTAAAGGTTAAAAAAAAGTGGATTAAGGTTGGCTTAAAGCTTATCAATACCTTCAAATTTCCATTACCTGCCTTGAATTATACTTCGGAAGTGGGATTCAAATTTGTACCCATCAAATTTTAAGAGTTTTTTTTTCGATAACCTGAATGGTAAAAAATGTGTAATGCATTCGTAGATTAAGTCCTATTTTCGAATGCACATTAATTTCCCGATAGTATTTCTAATAATTAATTCCCTAATCCTTAAATTTTGCAACCCGAGCGGCCCACTCTTTTTGCCCAAGTGCTATTGCCCCTAGCCTTACCAAAATCTTTGACTTACAGAGTTCCCGAACTCCTTAATGAGTGGGTTACTCCTGGCAAACGTGTAGCAGTTCAAGTGGGAAAAAGAAAATTGTACACTGGCATTGTATTATCCATTTCCGAAGATGTACCTAAAGGATACGAGGTAAAATATATATTATCGGTTATCGACGATACGCCCATTATTTCGGCACAACAGCTGCAATTTTGGGAGTGGATTTCGTCATACTACATGTGCACCCTTGGCGAAGTTATGAAAGCGGCCTTGCCAGCTGCCCTAAAACTCGAAAGCGAATCGCTCCTAGTTTTGAGCGAAAATTACGATCCCGATCTTCTCTTAGATTCGGATGAAGAAAGGGTCTTAGAGTATCTTCAAAAATCAGGTGAAATTTCGATAAGTACGGCCAATTTGCTTATAAAAAAGCATACCATTTATGCGATAATCAAATCGATGTACCAAAAGGGAATTCTACTGATAAAGGAAGACCTTACCGACCATTACAAACCGAAACGCATAAAATGCTTGCGCATAAATAAAGCTCTGACGGAGAATGATTTAAAGCAAATATTTGATCAGCTCGAACGAAAAGCTCAAAAACAACTTGAGGTTTTAATGGCCTTGTATTCGCGGCTATCGCCAGGTGGTTTTGTTGAAAAAGCAAGCTTTGTGAAAAGTCTAAACGGGTATACTTCGCCCTTAAAATCGTTGATTGAAAAAGACATAGTAGAGGAATACAATGCCGACAAAAACAGTTTAAATCCTATAGCAATCGAGCCAATGGCCGAGTTGTCGGCGGCACAGCAAAAAGCATTCAGTTCCATCAATTCATGTTGGGCCAAACACAATATTTGCCTTTTGCACGGCATCACATCCTCGGGCAAAACCCATGTGTATTTTCATTTGATAGATTTGGCCATTAAGCGCGGCGAACAGGTGCTTTACATCGTTCCTGAAATGGCCTTAACGGCGCAATTAGTCAATCGAATTCAAAAATATTTTGGTCATTTGGCCGAGGTCACCCATTCGGGGTTTAGCCAAAATGAACGCTTAGAAACCTGGAACAATGTAGCTTCTGAAAAAACAAAAATTATACTCGGCGTTAGGTCCTCACTTTTTATGCCATTTCAAAAATTGGGATTGGTTATAATCGATGAGGAGCACGAAACCACCCTTAAGCAACAGGAACCCTCCCCAAGATATCATGCCCGCGAGAGTGCAATTGTTTTGGCCAAACAGTTTGAGGCTAAAGTTTTGTTAGGCAGCGCCACCCCTGCCATCGAAAGTTGGTATAATGCCCAAACTGATAAATACAGGTTGGTTCAATTAAGCGAACGATTTGGGGGCGTTTCGTATCCAAATATCGAACTGGTTAATATATCGGAAGCCCTAAAAGGCAATCGCATGAGAGGAC
>CAMDXE010000036.1 GCA_945878925.1 Chitinophaga pinensis | reverse complement strand
TCTTGCCGTAAGGGAGGCTACAAAAAAATGGAGCCTGCCTATCCGCGACTGGGGCATCATATTTAATCAATTTTTAATTATTTTTGAAAATAGATTAAAATGGTAAAAATATTAACTTTTTAACTTACACACTTTAAGGGATAGTGTCGAAATTTTTCTCAGCCGTTGTAATTTCTATTTTCTCATATCTAAACATCTAAAATCTAACCTTCTAAAATCTAAAAATCTCACATCTAACAATCTCACCATCTAATATCTCACCATCTAACATCTAACCTTCTATTATCTAAAAATCTCATATCTCACAATCTCATATCTCTATACTCTGTACTAAAAATCTTTATACTTAAAAAAAAATGTCATTATTAAAAAAATTTGAACATAAACAACCCGAAATAATTTTTGAATGGAAAGACTCCGAAACCGAAGCCGAGGGATGGTTGGTTATTAATTCGTTGCGCGGCGGTTCGGCAGGCGGAGGCACGCGCATGCGCAAAGGACTAAACAAACACGAGGTTGTTTCCTTAGCCAAAACTATGGAAGTAAAATTTACGATAGCTGGCCCTCCAATTGGTGGAGCCAAATCGGGCATTAATTTCGACCCCATGGATCCACGAAAAAAAGGCGTTTTACAACGTTGGTATAAAGCCGTTTATCCCATTCTAAAAAGTTATTACGGAACTGGGGGCGACTTAAATGTTGACGAGATACACGAAGTGATACCCATAACTGCCAATTTAGGCTTACTTCACCCCCAGGAAGGAACGGTAAACGGGTATTTAAAAGACTACTCGCCCGACGAAAAACTTCAGTCCATTATGCGTCTACAGGAAGGCGTGTGTTTGAAAATTAGTGATATTCGATTTTCGCCCGATACCCAAAGGGGCTATAACATTTCGGATATGATTACCGGTTGGGGAGTAGCCGAAGCGGTAAGGCATTATTACGACATTTGGGGAGGATTGATGAAAGGCAAAATGGCCATTATACAAGGCTGGGGTAATGTAGCAGCGGCGGCGGCTTGGTACCTTAGCAAAAATGGCGTTTTAATTGTTGGCATCATCGACAAAAATGGAGGAATAATAAACAAACAAGGCCTTTCGTTCGAACAAATAAATCAACTTTATTTAAGCAAAGAAGCTCAGGTTTTAAAATCGGATTTGCTTTTGCCATTCGACGAGGTAAATGCTGAAATTTGGAAGCTTGGTGCCGAAATATTTATACCGGGCGCAGCTTCACGATTGGTTAATGAGCAGCAGGTTATACAAATGATTGAAGGCGGCATGGAAGTGATAAGCTGCGGAGCCAATGTTCCGTTTGCCGACGAAGAAATATTTTTGGGCCCCATAAGCCGATTGGCCGACGAAAACATAGCCGTCATTCCCGATTTTATTGCCAATTGTGGCATGGCTCGCGTTTTTGCATATTTGATGAAAAAAGGTGCCGAGGTGAATGATGTTGCTATTTTAAAAGATTCGTCGGGCATAATAAAAAGTGCCATGATGAGGCTGCATCAATTTAACCCAAAACATACAGGCTTGTCGAGCAAAGCACTTGAACTAAGCTTAACCGATTTGGTTTAAGACACTAAGGATAATCTTATACTTCTTCTTAATTACGACAAACATTTGATGGGCAACTATTTGCCTTTTTTCAGCTTTTTAGGCACTTTGTAATACGGATCGTCTTCTGGAAATTCGAGCGCCAACTCGTCAACCAAATACCAATAATGGTTAAGATTTAAGGCTACAAACTTTATGGCAAATTCTCTTTTGTTTTTTTGGCAGGCAATGGTAATGTAGGCAAATTTATGCCCCTTGTCGTCAAGGCCTTGCTCGATTTTTAGGTTCTTTTTCTCGCAGGTTTTGAAGTTCAATTTATTAATTTTTGCCTTGGCAGTCAAAAATTTAAGCTGTTTGGTAACCCTTACTAAAATGGTATTGTATTTAATTTTTACAGCCTGAGGGTTGGTTTTTATTTGAAAACTATCGAGTGAAGATTGTATAACCTCCATGTTAGGAATCAATTCGACCAACACCTTTGAATTTTTTTGTTGCAATATCCACCAAACCGTATCGGCCAATTGCTCGGGGGTTTCAAATTTACCTTGCATTGATTTGGAAGAATCAACTTGTATACTATCCGATTGCGCTAGCGAACCAAAACTAAAGAACAAAAGCAAGGCAGAACCCACAAAATTCAAACCGTGTTTTTGGTATACGTTTTTCATGAATTTTATCCCTTAGTAGGCCCCATTTCGTTTTCGAATAAGCCACTCTAAACTCACGCAAAAAAGAATTAAAAAAAACACCCATTTTTGATTGATAAGATCTACATATTCTTTCTGCTCATACATAACCGATTTAACCTGTCCTAATTTTTTAATCCTTTGGGCTAAACTATCCATTTCGCTAAACGGAGAAAATACACCGCCGGTTGATTTGGCAAGCAGCTTTAAAAGATTATGATTAGCCTTTGTTTCGGTAAATTCAATTTGCAGAGGTTTTATAACAACAAGGCCCCTCGATTGTTCGTTTTTGCCCCCCGACGATACCCACGCCCTATACGAATATTTGCCTGGCGCTAATATGCCAGCATCCAATTTATATGCATTTTCGGTCCTGCTAAACGTATAAGCATAATTTTTACCCAATTCGTTGGTAAGGATCAATTTCACTTCGGGCTTATTTACCAACTCGTAACTTTGGTTATAATATTCGGCATTAAATACCACTGGTTCGTTTTCGAAAAACGTGTTTTCAATCGCTTGAACTTTAAATTTTCGTCGGTCGTTGCGCGCAACTAAATACTGAATCGATTTGCAAATAATGCTATTGCTTACCTCATGGTTTTGATGGCGATCGTAATCAATCAAGCGCCATCGCCAAAACCCTTCGCCCGTAAAAAATCCAAAGCGGTTGGTTTCTTGATCGGTAAAATAAATCATGGGTTGGTCGGTTTTTACACTCCCAATTTGTTGAAAAACCATGATTTGATTTTTATCCTTATAATCGAAATTGCCAAATGGCACCGTAAATGGGGGAAAGGACGATACACTCGATTTTACGGCCTCTGGATTTTCGAATAAATTAAAATCAGGATTCATTATTCCCACGGTTTGATTGAACCCCCCACCCGTTTGCGAAAAGCTTAACCCTGTTTTTAAGGTATTAAAAAGGGCCAAGTTTGTTTGCCTTCCAAGAATAAAGAGCAAAGGAATTTTCATGGTTTTGAGCCCCTCTATATAAGGAATGTTTTGATTTAAGGCTGGTAGCTTGTGAAGAATGGCCAAATCAAATTCTTTTAGTTTTTCAGGCTTAAAATTGGCTCCATAATCAATCTCAACTTGATAATTTTTGTTCGATTCGATGGCTTGTGTAATAGCCGAAATATCAGGATGAGGACTTCGCGCAGCTACTAGTATTTTTTGACGCGAATCCATGACTTCTATAAAAAAATCACGCCTATTATTTACCCAAGTCACCTCATCTTTTAGTTTCGAAAGCACTGCCGTATAATGTATGACCCCCGGTTTTACCGCTTCCAAATCTATGGTAACAGACTTAAAATCGTTGTCGGAAGCGGGATTAAATTGCACTTCGTAAACCTTAATTTCTCCATTATAAAGAGTTAGGGTATACGATTGTCCATTACATTTATTGGCTTGTAGATCGATAACGGCTGGAAACGTATTGTTGAGATAGGCAATTGAATTGCTTCTAATATTTACAATTTTCAAATCCTTCTTAGTTTGTGTGTCGCCCACTCCTACTGTGAAAACAGGAAACCTTAGGTCCTTTGATTCATAAACAGGATTAATTCCCTTGGTATATATGCCGTCGCTGACAAGTACCATAGCGCCTACGTTAGAGCCCGAATACACGGTGTTGATCTCGCTAAACAAAGATGAAAAATTGGTTTGTTTTCCCTTAAAATCAGGAGGCAACATTTCGGGTTTGTCGGCAAATCGGTAGGCTTGAACGTTAATACCCTCGCCTACTTGCTTTTGAAACCTTGTCCTAAATTCAGTAATTTTAGATCGATATTGGGCCGAGTCGATTGTTTGAAGTATCGATTCTGAATTGTCGATGGCCAAAACAATGATTGGTTTTTGAATCGATCCCTTCACATATTTTAGTAAAGGATTGAGCAATAAAAAGGAAATAATGCTTACCGATAAAAATCGCAAGGCGGCCACAACCCATAGCTTTAACTTTGGGTAGCTATCGAAAATAAGCCTTGGCCCCCAAAAGTAAAGCGTGGCCGAATATACTGCTCCCGCTAGCAAGCAAAACACAATAAACCAAAGCGGGTACTCGGTAAAAAATTGGACCGACATGAATGGCAAAAGTAACTTTATGGATTTAATTTTTTTTGCCAATTTTGCGCTTTTTTTTCAACTATTACTGAATTTTTAAGCACTTTTGTAAACGTGAAAAAAACATTCCTCCTCGTTTTGCTCCTCGCTTCATATTTGGCCAATGCACAAACTATTTCAAACCTCGACCAATCCTATGGGTTTAATACCCTTCATTTTGAAGATAATATTGCAAACCAACCTACCCTTACCGCTTTTGATAAAACCTTGGACAGTCAATTTGTTTTCTATCGAAAAAAAGATGAGTTGCAACTCATTGCTGGCGTAAACCTTGACATTGTTTACACATTTTTTAAAGGTGAATTGTCAACGGTACTGTTGCAAACTAACGATTCGATAAGCAGCCGAAAGGTATTGCGATATTTGCAAGGACTATACGGCAAGGGGGTACAAAAAAATGAATATATTGAACATTATATGTGGTATGGCCAACGTGTACTTTTATCGTACAATGAAGATATCAATACATTTCGAACCAGGGTATTTATAAGTTCAATAAAAATGAAGTTGAAATACGAAGGAAGAGATAAATAGCAAATCTAGCTAAACTCGAATATTACCTCCAACAAACACACCCCTTGAGGTAAAAAATTTATTTCCAATAAAACTTTTTGTTGTTTATTTAAGATTAATGTGTTTACATTTGTCATAGTAATGCAATAATGGTATGAAAAAAAATGCCTTCATCTTCGCAATATTTTCAGTTTTCACTAGTATTCATGGCGCCTTAGTAGTAGGGCAAGGTCGACCTGAAGTACTTTATTACAAATTTAACGATACGGGTAGAACCGTTAAAAATCTGGCGAGCAATCCTCCTTCAGGCACCTCAACGGGTACGGTAAATGGAAGCTTAACGATTGGATCGGCTGGCGCTTGCTCGAGCAAAACCCTGGTAGGGTCGGGTGGAACAAGCAATACAGACTATTTCGATACGCGATGGCCCATCACCACTTCGGGCTCTTGGACCATTTCATTTTATACCAATAATATACAGAGCACCACGAACCTTTATTATTTATGGAGCGATATAACTGCTGGTTCATTGCGCTGTTTTACTGGGGGCGTAGCAGGCGCAGGCAATTGGATTATACGAGGCGGGTTTACCGATGTATTAATTACAGGTGGAGCATCAACAAGTGCCGCCGTTAATACCTTTGTTTACGACGCAAGCGCAGGATTTATTTATGCCTATCTAAATGGCAATTTAGTAAATACGGTAGCCCAAAGCGCCATAACATTAAGCAGCACAGGAACTCTAATACTTTCGGGTTATAATTCACTAAGTGGTTTAACCCCAGGGGGAATGTTGGATGAATTTAGATTTTATAGCCGTGCCTTGTCGGCCAACGAAGTAGCCCGATTGTTGTATACCGGTTCAACTTCAGGCAGTGCCAACATCGCTTCATGCGGCAGTTCGTATAAGAGTCCAAGCGGCAAATATACATGGACCAAAAATGGAACTTACCTTGATACCATTGCTAATTATGCCAATTGCGATAGTTTTTTGAGCCTTACACTTGATTTCACAAGCAATTCATCCTCCATTATTTATCCGATTCAGTGCGACTATTATTTAAGTCCAAGTAAAAAAGTGCTTTGGACAAAAACAGGAGTTTATACCGACGTCATCAAAAACAAACGCGGATGCGACAGCACAATTACGGTAAATTTAACCATTAAAAACAGCACAGCAGGCCTGCTTAAACCCGTTGTTTGCGACAGCTACAAAAGCCCGAGCGGAAAATACACGTGGTCGAAAACTGGAAAGTATATGGATACATTGACCAACAAAATTGGATGCGATAGCATACTCACTATTTACCTTACAAGAGGCTATGCCAACGACAGCACTATTTGGGCAAAGGCTTGCAATAGCTACAAAAGCCCAAGCGGAAAATACAATTGGACGAGTTCTGGAAAATATACAGATCTTTTGATGAACAGATACGGCTGCGATAGTACGCTCACTGTAAATCTTACACTCGGCAAAACCAGTTCCGACACTCATATGGTTAAAGTATGCAATAAATATACGAGCCCGAGTGGCAAAACAGATTGGTTAATTTCGGGAACCTATTTAGACACCATCTTTAACAAAAGTGGATGCGATAGCCTTATGACCATTTTTTTGACTTTAAATCGGAGTACATTTGAACAAATAAACCCTAAAAGTTGCGGGAAATATACAAGCCCGAGTGGCCGATACTCCTATACCTACTCCACTTCTTTTTACGATACAATACCAAATAAGGCCGGATGCGACAGCATACTTCTGATTGATTTAAAAATAAATAAAGTAACGGCGCGCACTATATCCGAAACCTTTTGCAAACGCTATGTTAGCCCAAGCAAAAAACACACGTGGTATATTTCGGGCAAATATAGCGATACCCTGCGAAGCAAAGGCGGCTGCGACAGTTTAGTCATTACAATAAATCTTACCATAAATACCGCCACTGTAGCCGTAACTCAGAAAAATGCCCGCTTAACGGCCTTGGCCGATGCCGCACAATATCAATGGCTCAATTGCAATACTAATTATACTAAAATTGCCGGGGCAACCAATCAAGTTTATACCGCAACTGCCTTAGGCAGGTATGCTGTAGAAGTTACAGAAAGCGCCTGCACCGATACCTCAATTTGCTATGATGTTACCAATTTAAGCATTAAACAAGTTGGGGCAGCACAACACTACCTTGTTTTCCCAAATCCATGCAGCAATGCCATAACGCTTATCAGTAGTAAACCAATGAATAAGGCTACCCTAAAACTTTATAATTCACTAGGAGAAACCGTTAAGATTCAAAACAATATAAATGGAATCCAGCATATACTTGACGTAAGTTTAGCTGCCAATGGTATGTATTGGATTGAACTCATTGAAAACGACACTTTGGTAAGGCTTAAGTTTGTAAAGATTTAGGTTGAGGTTGAGGTTAAGGTTAAGATTTAGGTTGAGGTTAAGGTTGAGGTTGAGGTTGAGGTTAAGGTTGAGGTTAAGGTTGAGAAGGGTAAAGGGTAAAGTTTAAAGGATAAAGGTTAAGGTTGAGAAGGGTAAAGGGTAAAGGGTAAAGGTTAAAGGTTGAGGTTGAGGTTGAGAAGGGTAAAGTTTAAAGGATAAAGGGTAAAGGATAAGATTGAGGTTATTATCCAACTTTTGATGTTCTAATTAAACTAAAGATTACCCATTACGTCTGGCGCGTTAAACGCTTTCAATTTAGTATTTTCTCGAATTTTATAGTTTTTTTTATGGCTTTATTGCTAGCGATATTTAGGATGACTTATTATCTTAAATTACGTTTTATTGCAAATTTAACTTAAAAAAAATCCTACTTTTACCCTCTAAATTCTATGCAAAAAAAATTATTTCTGTTGGACGGGATGGCGCTCATTTACAGAGCCTTCTTTGCTTTTAATCAAAATCCGAGGCTTACAAGTACCGGAATTAATACTTCGGCCGCCTTTGGTTTTACCAATACCTTAATCGATTTGCTGCGAAAAGAAAACCCCACTCACATTGGCATAAGTTTCGACACCTCGGCCCCTACCGAAAGGCATATTGAATATGAGGCCTATAAGGCTCATCGCGAGGCCATGCCCGAAGATTTAAGATCGAATATTCCTTATATTTTTAAAATAATTGAGGCCTTCAATATCCCAATGTTTAATATTGACGGTTATGAAGCGGATGATGTTATTGGTACCCTTGCCAAAAAAGCTGCCAAACAAGGTTTTGTAACCTATATGATGACCCCCGATAAAGATTTTGGGCAATTGGTTGAGGAAACCATATTCATGTACAAACCTCCTCGTATGGGCAATACCTTCGAAATTTTGGGGGTAAAAGAAATTTTGTATAAATGGGAAATTGATCGTGTCGAGCAGGTGATTGATATTTTAGGTTTATGGGGCGATTCGGCCGATAATATTCCAGGAGTGCCGGGAGTAGGCGAAAAAACTGCCAAAAAATTAATACAGGATCACGATTCCATTGAAAACCTTTTGCAAAACACCCATTTGTTCAAAGGTAAATTGCAGGAAAATCTTATCAACTTTGGGCAACAAGCCTTGCTTTCGAAACGATTGGCTACTATCAATATCAATGTGCCCATAGAATTTGATGAAATAGCCTTACAGAAAGAAGACCCTAATCCTGAAAAAATCAGCGCTATTTTTGCCGAATTAGAATTTAAAACCCTAGCTCAGCGGATTTTAGGAACATCGGCGCCTTTGCCCCCCAAAGTGATGGATGCCAAAGTAAAGCCAGCTACCACTCAGGTTGATTTATTTGGCAATAGCTCGCATACAGCCGAAATCTTGGCCCATAAAATTGAATTATCGACTGAAGTTTTAAAAACCATTGAAAATACTAAACATACTTATCATTTAGCTACTTCCGAAACCGAAATTAAAACCTTGCTTGCCGAATTTGATAAGCATACACAGTTTTGTTTCGATACCGAAACTACCGGACTGGATGTATTGGTGGCCGAAATTGTAGGCTTGTCCATTTCATTTAAAGAACATGAAGCTTGGTATATTCCATTTCCAAAAAACAGAACAGAAGCTGAGGAATTATTTAAGAGTTTCAAACCATATTTTGAAAATGAAAACATCGAAAAAACAGGGCAAAATATAAAATATGATTTGGCAATTTTGGCAAATTATGGCATTACACTTAAGGGTAAACTTTTTGATACCATGCTGGCGCATTATCTTTTGGAACCCGACCAAAAACACGGCATGGATATTTTGTCGGAAAAATATTTGGGCTATAAACCGGTTTCCATTACCGAGCTAATAGGTAAAAAAGGTAAAGATCAATTAAATTTTAGAGAGGTAGAACTTGAAAAAGCCAAGGAATATGCCGCCGAAGATGCCGACATAACCTTTCAGTTGGGCGAGATTTTTAGACCCATGCTTATAAAAGAGCATACCGAAAGCGTTCTTGCCGATATCGAAATGCCTTTGATTCCGGTGCTTGCAAGAATGGAACACGAAGGGGTGAAAATTGACAATAATGCGCTAAAAGATTTATCGGTACTTCTGCAATCGCAAGCCATAGAAACTGAAAAAGAAATTTATGAACTGGCTGGGGTTAAATTTAATATAGCCAGTCCAAAACAATTAGGCGAAGTATTATTTGATAATTTAAAATTAGATGCCAAGGCCAAAAAAACCAAAACAGGCCAATATCAAACCGGCGAAGAAGTTTTGAGCTTATTAGTAAACGTACATCCTTTGCCACAAAAAATATTGGATTTCCGACAAATTCAAAAATTAAAATCCACCTATGTCGACGCCTTGCCTTTGCTTATCCATCCATCCACAGGCAGGGTGCACACCTCCTACAATCAGGCAGTGGCAGCCACTGGCCGCTTAAGCAGCAATAGTCCCAACCTTCAAAATATCCCCATTCGAACCGAAAAAGGGAAAGAAATTCGCAAAGCTTTTGTACCTCGCGATGAAAACCATATTTTATTAAGTGCCGATTATTCTCAAATTGAATTACGGATTATTGCCTCCATAAGCAAAGACCCTGGAATGATAGAGGCATTTAACAATGGTCTAGATATTCATACAGCCACTGCATCAAAAGTTTGGAATGTGCCGATAGAGCAGGTAGACAGCGACATGCGTCGAAAAGCCAAAACCGTAAATTTTGGTATTATTTATGGCATATCGGCGTTTGGGCTATCACAGCGGGTAGGCATAAGTCGGGCCGAAGCCAAAGAGATTATTGATAATTATTTTGAAAAATTTAGCGGTATAAAGCAATACATGAGCGATACCATTAATTTTTGCCGCGAACACGGATATGTAAAAACTTTGGCCGGAAGAAGAAGATACATTCGCGACATTACCAGCAACAACCGCACTGTGGTAGGCTTTGCAGAGCGAAACGCTATTAATGCCCCCATTCAGGGAACGGCCGCCGATATGATTAAATTGGCCATGATTGAAGTGGACAAAAAATTAAAAGAAGGAAATTTTAAAACCAAAATGATTCTTCAGGTACACGACGAATTGGTGTTTGATGTACCAAAAAATGAATTGGCCGACGTAACGCCTGTTATTAAAAAAGCGATGGAAACGGCCATGGTATTGGACGTTCCGGTTGTTGTAGAATCGGGAAGCGGGATGAATTGGCTAGAGGCGCATTGATTAGATTTTAGATATTAGATTTTAGCCCTTAGAACTTTATCAGAATCTGATTTTTACCCTACTTTCACTTTAAATCATAATGTCCGAGAGCAGAAATAATTATTACAGTAACTCTATTCTCAATAACTTCGTAAATTAATCTATCCTTCTGATTTATTCTTCGCGACCAATATCTGGAGAGTTCATATTTTAGCCTCTCTGGATTTCCAATACTTGTAGCTAATTCTTTAAGAATTTGTTCAATGCGATTAATGGTAGCCTAATTGCCGGATTTATAATGGAATTTAAGTTCTTTCTGCGCTGAGATTTCAATCCTTATAATATACTTTCCCATATATTATCTACGTTTTTCACAGTTATAAAATCTTTGCTTCGTGATCGACTTAATATTTTATTTACAAATTCAGGATCATAAGCCCTCTCTTCCTGTGTGTTTTTTAGTTCAAACGAAACATCAAAAGCTTTTAAAATTTCAATGATTGCTTTGATTTTTTTGCTTTCTGAATGAATAATTAACGTTTCCATTTTACTTATTTATTATCACAAAGCTAATAATTTTAGAGAAGATTTTTATAAAAGACTCGCCAATTGAGAAACAAAATAAAAACATTATGATTCTTCAGGAACACAATAAGCTGCCGTTTGAAATGCTCAAAAATGAACTCAATGGTGTAAAAAAAGTTATTGAACAGACTATTCTTTTATAGGAAAGGGTTGTTGAAGAATCGGGAAGCGGGATGAATTGGCTTGAGGCACAACGAGGCAAAATTAAGAGCCTAATGATTTGGATGAATGAATACATTTACTATTTAATTTTTCTACCTATAAAATGATATACTGAATCTTTATGAAGAAATGTCGCTACAGTAAACTCAAATAATCCGTCTTTTCTTTTCCATCCGCTTGAATGAAACCTTTCATATTGCCAATTGGTTTTCATTATGCTATCATATCTTATCCATCCCCCAGATACTGTAATACATTCATTTTGTAAAATATGCACAAATGTAGTCGCCTCTCCAAATGGGAAATTTTTAAATGGTGTACACGAGTTAGGGAAATTATCAAGAACTTTTACCCATTTATCTGTTTTATCAAAAAATGGCTTAAGATATATATTAAAGGTATCATTCGGGAAATAATTGGAGACCCCCCTGAAAGTTCCATACATATTCAATAGACTGTCGGGCAAGGCTACTACTGTATGAATTACCGTATCTAATCCATCATCACCTGGAATACAATCTTCAGGATTACGTGTTCCGTACATAGTGATTTTTATGGCATTATATGGTTGTTTTAAATACAGGGAAAGTGAGTCTCCTGAGTAGATTTTAGGGTCGGTTCCTACTACCCATTTCACATTTATATAACCAAAACCAATCGCTTTAACGTTTAATCCATTTGTATAATTTATCGTATCCTTTGATTCAATATAATAAACTCCATCATTCTTTTGAACAATAATGAAATCTCCTTTTTTCTTCCTAATTTCTTCGCAAGGATCCTTCTCAACAGGTGCTTCATCTTTGCAACTGAATATAAAAAGCAGGAATAAAATTGTGAGGAATACTAAACCAGAAGTTTTCATCTAGTACAAATTTATATTAATTACAATTAACTATTACTGTTGCAAATAATTATTAAATCCCATAAGAATTTTAAGCGTTTAAAAATCTCAGATAAAAAGCGCGAAAATAAAACTAGATTTTATACAATTAAAAATAAAGTAAGTTTGCACCCAATGGGCAACCTTTATTTTGCTTCCGATTTTCATCTTGGCATTCCCAATGCTCAAGAAAGTTTAATCCGTGAACGAAAATTAGTGGCATGGCTTGAATCAATCGCCCCTCAGGCCGATGAAATATTTTTGGTTGGCGATGTCTTCGATTTTTGGTTCGAATATAAATACGTAGTACCAAAAGGCTATACCCGTTTGCTGGGTTGCTTAGCAAAAATAGCCGACAGCGGTGTAAAACTTCATTTTTTTAAAGGCAACCACGACATGTGGATGTTTGGCTATTTCGAACAAGAGTTTGGAGCTACGGTTCATAGCAATGAATATATTTTTGAAAGAAACGGAAAGAAATTTTTTGTTCACCATGGCGACGGCCTTGGCAAAGGGGATGAAAACTATAAATTACTGAAAAAAATATTCAGAAGCCATCTTTGTCAGCGAACCTTTGCGTTTCTGCATCCTTCGATAGGGATAGGATTAGCCAATTATTTTTCTTCAAAAAGCCGTTTGGCGCAAATGCATTTTGAGTTGGAAGATATTGATATAGACAAGGAATGGCTGGTTCAATACAGCAAGGATCTATTGCAAACCACGCATTATGACTATATGATTTTTGGGCACCGGCATTTAGCCTTGGATATACCTTTAAATTCAAATTCGCGTTATATAAACCTGGGCGATTGGTTTAAATTTTATAGCTATGCCGAGTTTAACGGTACCGATATAGCTTTGCTCAAATGGGAACGCTGATTTAATTAATTTTGATAATTTACGCTGATTTTTTAATTTGAAATATTTAAGCCTCATATTCCTTTTTTGTTCTTTTAATTTAAGCTCCGAATTAACATTGGAAGGCGAAATAAAAGGGCCATTTAAATTCTTTAGCACCGACAAATTTGGTAATGTGTTTGTAATTACGCCTAAGAATGATATTCAAAAATTTGACAGTAAGGGCAAAAAAATAAGCGAAGCAAATTTTAAAGTTTTGGGGGATGCTACTTTGATAGATGCCTGCAACCCAATGGAAATTTATGTCTTTTTTAAAGACCAAAACAAATTGGTTTATTTTGACAATATGCTCAATTTTCGCGGCGAAACTGATCTTTACAAAACCCTTGGAACCACTAACATTCAAGCCGTTTGCCGAAGCTACGACAACGGGTTCTGGTTTTTCGACTCCGATAATTTTAAACTAAAAAAAGCCGACAAACAAGGCAACTTACTTTCCGAATCCATCAATATTTCTAACCATATTGACACAATTCTAAACCCTCAAATGTTGATTGACGATGGAAAAAATGTTTACCTCAAAACCAATTCAAACCGCCTTATGGTATTTGATATACTCGGAAATTATATTAAAACCCATGTTTTCGAAAACTTCACAACGTTCCAAGTCCGTGAGAACAAACTTGTTTATTCTACCTTTCATGAAGTTTTTGTTTACAACCCCCTCACCTTTGCAAAAGATTCACTCAAACTTCAACAATATCAACAGATTAAGGGCCACTCTTTTTTAAATATTCGAAGCGAAGATGACTATTTATTTTTACAGGATTCGGCTAAGATTGGGATTTATTCGTTTTAGACTTTATTTAACGGAAATTATTTACCACATTTCCTTTCAATATATTTAATTTGTTCTGTATTCCACTTTCTTTTTGGTAGAGTCCTTTTGTACTTCATTAAATAATGCTTCGTATTTGTACAATTACCTATTAAAGAATAGGAAAAAGCCAAATTCCATAGAGAGCTAGTAAATTTAGGTTTATGATATAAAGTTTTTTCATCCATTTTTATTGCCTTTATTAACCAATTTGTATCCTTCGAAAATGTATATAATAGATAATAGGCCATACCCAAGTCGTAGTAATAATAAGCAATATTTTTAGAAAACAAGTTGGTATCACATGCTTCCAGGCTTTCTAAGGTTTTTACTGATAACAAACTATCTTGTTTTCCACAAACAAAAAAAGTTAAACTATCTCTTACTTTAAAATAATCAACTTTCTGACCATTAGATTCTTTAGGCATTATTCCTAAAATAAGAGTTAAAAATAAAGTTTTTATAAGATTCATTCCTTTACGAAAATAATACTAATTGGCTGATTAAAATTTTTAACCCCCAAAATGTTCCCACTTTGGGGGTTAGAGGGCTTTGCCTATCTTTGCACCCAATATGCTGGATAAGCTAGAAGCCATACACGCCCGATTTAAAGAAGTAGAACTCTTATTAAGCAGCGCCGACACCATGTCGGACATGCAAAAATTCAAACAACTCAATAAAGAATACGTTGATCTAAAAGAAGTAGATGAAGTTTATCAGGAATATCGCGTTTTGATAAAAAATTTGGCCGAAGCTAAACATATTCTTCATACCGAAAAAGATGAGGAATTGAAGGATATGGCCAAAATGGAGATTGAAGAATTATCGTCTCGCCAGGAAGTTCTTGAAAAAAACACTAGAGCCATGTTGCTTCCCAAAGATCCTGAAGATGCTAAAAATGCCATTATCGAAATCAGAGGTGGAACAGGAGGCGATGAAGCCAGTATTTTTGCTGGCGATTTGCTTCGTATGTACCTTAAATATTTTGAAAAAAAAGGTTGGCAAAGTGCCATCTTGGATGAAAATGAAGGCTCGGCCGGAGGGTATAAAGAAGTGGTGGTAGAGGTTAACGGACGCGATGTTTACGGAACTATGAAATTTGAAAGTGGGGTGCATCGCGTACAACGTGTACCCGAAACCGAAGCCAGTGGAAGGGTTCATACGTCGGCAGCCACAGTAGCTGTTTTGCCTGAGGCCGAAGAAGTGGATTTTTTCCTTAATCCTGCCGATGTAAAAATGGAAACCTCACGAAGTGGAGGCGCAGGTGGTCAAAATGTAAATAAAGTAGAAACCAAAGTTCAGCTTACCCACGGTCCTACAGGAGTGGTGGTAATATGCCAAACCGAAAGAACTCAGCTAAAAAACCGCGAAAAAGCTATGAATATGTTGCGATCGAAACTGTATGAAGAAGAAGTTCGCAAACACGAAGCAGCCATTGCTGGCAAACGAAAAACAATGGTTAGCACCGGCGACCGAAGTGCAAAAATAAGAACCTACAATTACCCCCAAGGCCGTGTAACGGACCATCGCATTGGGCTAACGCTTTATAATTTACCCGAGGTAATGAATGGCGATATTCAGGAAATAGTAGAGCAATTGCAATTGGCCGAAAATGCCGAAAGAATGAAAGAAGGTGGAATGAGTTAATTTGAAAATGTGATAATTTGAGAATGTGACAATTTGAGAATGTGACAATTTGAGAATGAGTTAATTTGAGAATGTGATAATTTGAGAATGAGATAATTTGAGAATGTGATAATTTGAGAATGAGTTAATTTGAAAATGTGATAATTTGAAAATATAAAAATGAAAACAAGCCTCAAATTCATACCGATTATAATTTTTATTGGCATTTTTACAAGCTGTTCATCCTTAAAAAACAAAGCAACATCCATGAAAACCATCATAAATACTCCAAATGCACCGGCTCCCATAGGGCCATACAATCAAGCGATATTAAGCGGCCATACACTTTATGTTTCAGGCACTATTGCCCTAGACCCCAAAAGCGGTATCATGATTCAATCGGATATTGAGGCCGAAACGCATCAGGTAATGAAAAACTTAGGTGAGGTATTAAAAGCCGCTGGAATGGATTATGCGTCTATTGTTAAAACCACCATTTTTGTAACCGACTTAGCAAACTTTGCAAAAATTAATGAAATATATGGTTCGTATTTTACATCTAATTTTCCAGCCAGAGAAACGGTGCAGGTATCGGCTTTGCCCAAAAATGCAAATGTCGAAATATCGGTAATTGCTGTAAAGTAATCCTAAAATTTTAAAATCGGGATGTAAAGGTAATAACCATGCTATTGGATGTAAACGCATTGTTTGCAATAGCTTGAGGGCGGGTATTGTCGTTGAGTACATAAGGCTGAAAAACATCGTTAGTCAAACAATGTACAAATCCTAAATCTAAGGCCCAGGCCTTATCTTTAATGCCTAAGCCACCTGTAATATATTTTGAATGAAGGTTACTATTTTGGCTTTTAATAAATGGTGAGGCATAATTGGCATAGCCACCTCTAAGTCTAAATTCATCTTTTACCCATTCGCCCCCTACCCTAAAATTAATGGCATCGCTATATTTCCCTCTAATTTCATCGTTCGCTATTTCCATGGCATTGCTTCCATCGGTGCTTCGCAAACGCATGGCCGAATAATCTACGTTTTCGATATCGGCCGAAATAAATCCTTGTTTTCCAACAATTCCTGTTGCACTAAGTGTATAGCGTGCAGGGGTTTGTAACCTATAAGCATATTGCCCTTGTTTACTTTTAAAATCGTAGGCTAAGCCATTTCTTAAGCTCGCTGCTAATCCAAAATCGTAAGCATCGTCCAAATTTAGGACTTGTGGGGTTTGTATGGCAGCTCCCAACCTAAGGTATTCGTGGGCTTTAACCACAATTCCTAAACGGCCCGAAAATCCTCCACCAGTTGTTTTTAGGTTTTCGGAATAGGTAAAATCGGCCATTGCAGATTTGCTCACATTTAAGGGGTCGTTCGTTTCGTTATGAGTACGCGCCTCGTCAAAATTTAAGGAGGTATAGCACAAGGTTGCTCCTAAGTACACCACATCGCTGTAGTTGCCAGCCATCGAAAAATTATATTCATTCATTCCCCCACTTTGCTGTAAAACTCCTTTCTGGTTAATAGCATGAAAAATAGGACTGGCATTGGCAGCATACTGTTTGTTGCCTACCGAGTCAAAAAGGTAGGCCTCCCAAGCCATGGTTGTTTTCGATGAAAATTCATTGTCATCAATTTCGGCATTCGTTGCCCGAATTTGACTAATCGATAATCCATTGGCCCTTTCGGCAAAATAGTCCATCAAACTAGTATGGTTATTTACACCGCTAAAATTTACAATCCTATTAAAATCGGCTATTCGAGCCATGTTGATGGCAACCGTATAATTTTTCCACCCGCGCTCATTCTTTTTTGAAGCCGTTTTATTAGCAAATACTAGCCCAACATTTGGGATATTCATTTTAAAAGCATGGTCCGAAATGGTATTTCCTAAATACGTAGTTGTATTTTTCGCATTAAGCAAGCCTAATGAAAAGCTAAACTCTCCCTTTTTAAACTGTGCCAGTCCAGCTGGGTTAACCGATGCCGATGAAATATCGGCCCCCAATGCGCCCACAGCGCCTGCAATAGACATTGATTTAGCCGTACTTCCAAATTTTTTATTGGTATACCGTATGGCATCCATATCATTTTGAGCAAATAATGGCAAACATAGTATTACCATTGAACTCGTTATAATTAGTTTTTTCATGTTTTTATTAAATTAATTTCTTCCTCTGCCTCGGTTTGGCGATGACGATGACCCGTTAGAATTGCTTCCTCCCGACGATGAACTATTTCCGCTACTCGATCTACTTTCACCACTGTTATAGGTTCGAGGGGTTGAATTATTTCCGCCTCCTCGGTTTCCTCCGCCATCATTGGTTCGTGGAGTTGGGGTGCTCTGTGGTTCAGCCTGTCTGTGGTTAGATGGCTGGCTGTTTCCTCGATTATTATTTTCGTTGTATCTAGGGGTTGGAGTGCTTTGTGGCTCAGCCTGTCTGTGATTAGATGGCTGGCTGTTTCCTCGATTATTATTTTCGTTGTATCTAGGGGTTGGAGTGCTTTGTGGCTCAGCCTGTCTATGATTGGACGGTTGGCTGTTTCC
>CAMDXE010000035.1 GCA_945878925.1 Chitinophaga pinensis | reverse complement strand
TTCTTTCATGGCCGAAGCAGTGGTTTAGATCCGCTCATTTGCTATTTGAATTTGCCCGTGCTCATTAAGTCGAAAACTGATGTAGATACCATTGGCATTCCATCGCAAAATGCCGAAGGCAAAGGCGCTATATTTTTACTCGATAGCGGAAACCCAAAAGAAACCGAACCCATGGTTAATATTTTTCTAGAAAAAATGAAAAACGAAGGGTTTAGAAAAGTGATTTCGGAGCAATTCAAAAAGTATAACGACGAGTGCATTCACGCGTTTTTAAAACACGACATTCATCCTTTATTTAGCAGCCTTAAAAAACTTTCGAATGTAGTGTTCGAGCATTTTAAGCCTATGATACCAAACACTTTTCATAAACTTTGGAAAGAGGGAATTGATACAAATACCTACTATCTTAAACTGTGTGGATCGGGAGGCGGCGGCTATATTTTAGGTTTTACCCCCGATTATCAAAAAGCACTCCCCATGCTTAAAAACTATAAGCCCGAAGTTATTTATACGTTTTAACATTGTGGCATCTTTAAAGCGACAAAAACGATTTTTACTAATCAAAGTCTTTGCGTTGCTTTCGATAATAAGGTGGTTAAATATTGGGTTAACCTTATGCGCTCAATACTTAGCGGCCGTTTTTGTGCTCAATCCTACCAAAAATTATAGTGAAATTTTAAGCAACCCAAAATTGCATCTTATGACCTTGGCTTCGGCATTTATAATAGCTGCCGGCTACATTCTTAATAGTTTTTACGATTTAGAAAAAGATTTAGTTAACAGGCCAAACAAAACCTTATTTGGGCGAGTGGTAAGCCGTTCCTTTTGCCTAAACTGTTATTTTGCATTTAATACCTTGGGTTTAATCTTAGCTTTTTCGGCATCTTGGCGCATTTTCATATTCTTTTTAGGGTTTGTAATTGGCTTATGGGCCTATTCACATAAATTTCAAAAAATACCTGTTTTTCGCGAAATCATGGCCTCAATTTTATCGGTAACCTCGTTTTTTAGCATTGGTATTTTTTACAAGTATTTAACGATGCCCCTGTTTATTTATGGATGTTTTGCCATGTTAATTATTTTCGCACGCGAGCTGGTTAAAGATCTGGAAGCCAATAAAGGAAATACTATTTATGGCTATAACACCATGGCTACCTGGCTCGGAAAAACCAAGTTAATACGCGGTATTATGGCCGTAAATTTTCTGTCTATTGTGCCTCTTCTCTTGCTTTTGATTTGGAGCAAACCTATTGTTTTATGCACCATTTTAATATCAATCACCTTAATTTTAAACTGTTTAATTTATCTTAAATTATATGTTTCCGAAACCGATAGACACGTTAGGGGGATTCACAATTTTTATAAAATTTATTTAGTGGTGCTTATTGGCCTTGTGGTTTTGGTCCAATAAAGAAAGGGTTAATTAATTGTCGATAACCCTTCGTATGGAATGAAGGTTATGCGTTTTAACTTTCGAATCTAAATTAATTATTCCTTGAATAGTAAGTTGATCTACTTTTACAAAACCACTGCAATGAATTATCATTTGCTCTCCAAATACAATTCCTACATGATTAATTGAGCCATTTTCATTTACAAAAAAAGCCAAATCGCCAAGCATGGCTTCTCCAAAAGAAATGCTCTGCCCACAATGGGCTTGTTGACTGCTATCGCGGGGAAGCTTGATTCCAACTAGTTTAAAAATTAATTGCGTAAAACCGCTACAATCTAGTCCCCAAGGCGTTCGGCCGCCCCATAAATAGGGCGCATTTAGCAAAGAAGTGCTGTGGAAAAATACGTTTTCTTTGATTTGATCTATGGTAAAATTGATGGCCTTAAAATCGATAAGCTCTTCTCTTTCAACGCCTACCAATCGGTCGGCATCATAAATTTCGGCCCCCTTTGGAATAAGATTGTTCGTGTCGTCATTCCCTAAATCGCCAATAAAAAGTAATGGATGAGTTGGAAACGAAAATGCAAAAAATTGGTTGGAGGGTATAAATCCTTCGTATGAATCGTACTCGCACCTAATTTTTAGCCAGTCCTTATTTTCGTGATGCGTTACTTCATAAGTTTCACCATACAGCAGTTGGCTAATCATTTCGGCTCTATGCGAGGGTTCGGCCCTCAATGCTATAGCACTTAAATTGCAAATGCCAATGACTTTCATGCTTAAAGATGCAGTCTTAATTTACGGGTCATTAATTCATCGTGTGAATCCACATTTAATTCATCCGGGATGCAGCAATCTACAGGACACACCGCTGCACATTGAGGCTCTTCATGAAAACCCTCACATTCCGTACATTTATCGGGCACTATATAGTAAACCTCGGCAGATATAGGCTGCTGTTTTTCGGCGGCATCCACTTGAGTTCCATTGTCCAATTTGTAAAGCCCGGCAAGATCGGTTCCGTCTTTCATGGCCCACATGGCCCCTGCTTCATATATTGCATTATTGGGGCATTCGGGTTCGCAAGCCCCACAATTAATGCAATCGTTTGTTATTATAATTGCCATTTTATGTGTCGCAAAGATAGTTCTATTCTATGAATCGAAATAAGCCTAGCTCCAAAAGATATGAAGAATAGTATTAAAAATACCTCACTTTGCACGCCTATATGCCAACTTATCAAAAAATCTTCTATATTTTTGCAAACAGTTTATGACATTAATTAAGTCCATTTCAGGGATAAGAGGAACAATAGGAGGCAATGTAGGAGAAGGTCTAACCCCTAACGATATCGTAAAATTTACAACTGCTTATGCCTACTGGCTAACGCAGCACACAAATAAGCGAAAGATTGTAATTGGTCGCGATGCACGACTATCGGGACTTATGGTCAATCAATTGGTAAGCGGAGCGCTCATGGGCTGCGGTTTTGATGTCGTTGATTTGCAGCTATCTACCACCCCAACAGTCGAACTGGCTGTAGTTTGGGAGGATGCGGCTGGTGGAATCATTATTACAGCAAGCCACAATCCTAAACAATGGAATGCTTTAAAATTATTGAACCATAAAGGTGAATTTATTTCGAGTGCCGACGGTGAATTACTTTTGGAACTTGCCGAAAAAACAGATTTTAATTTTGCAGAGGTGGACGAATTAGGCACGATTAGCTACCCCGAAGATTATTTTCAAAAACATATTGATGCCATACTCGAGCTACCCTTGGTAGACGTAGAATCTATAAAATCGAAAAAATACAAAATTGTACTGGATGCAGTAAATTCGACTGGTGGTTTAGTCATTCCAAAATTATTGAATGCCTTAGGCGTTGAGAACTTGGTTGAAATATTTTGCGAACCAACGGGCAAATTCCCGCATAATCCCGAGCCTTTACCCGAACATTTGGGCGAACTGTCGAGTGAAGTGAAACGATCGGGAGCCCAATTAGGAATTGCAGTAGATCCCGATGTTGACCGACTTGCCTTTGTATGCGAAGATGGCGAAATGTTTGGCGAAGAGTATACCTTGGTGGCCGTTGCCGATTATGTATTAAAAAATAAAATTGGCGCTACCGTTAGCAATTTATCATCGACACGTGCCTTAAGCGACATTACTCTAAAACACGGCGGACAATATTTTGCAAGTGCCGTTGGTGAAGTAAACGTAGTGGAGATGATGAAAAAAACGAACGCCGTAATTGGAGGTGAGGGAAATGGAGGCATCATATATCCTGAGCTACATTATGGCAGAGATGCTTTGGTTGGCATTGCACTTTTTTTAAGCCATTTGTCAAAAAGCGGAAAAAGTGCAAAAGGTCTGCGTATGACATACCCAGACTATACCATTTCAAAAAATAAAATTGAACTGGACGATTCGATTAATTTAGATCTTATATTTAAAAAAATTGAAGAAAAATACATCAAACAACCCATCAATAAAGTGGATGGTTTAAAAATAGAATTTGGCGACGAATGGGTTCACTTGCGAAAATCGAATACCGAACCCATCATACGAATTTATTCGGAAAGCCAAACCTCAACCATGGCCAACAATCTTGCTGATAAAATTAAGATGGATATTAAAGGCATTATTATGGCTTAATTTCCGTTGACTAAATTGTTGAATCTAGAGTTGAGTTAATCTTTGATTACTAAAGACAAACTTAAAATAGACGGTAAAACCAATTTACCCTATGGCCATTATCACATCTACTTTGGTAATAATATGCCAATTGCCTCCCATATCCATCATCAGTACGGCTTGAATTTGATTGCTAAATTTGGCCGATACGGCATCAATCGAATCGCTTGACTTTACGTGTGGAAAAGGGGCTTGCATTATCGAACGAACAGGATCTTGTAAAAGCTCCTTATTTTTCACCAATTGAGCAAACAAATGGCCATCAACAAGGCTTCCTGTGAAATCGCCTTTTTGGTTGCACACAGGCACCTGCGAAATATTGTATTTCTGCATGAGCTCGAAGGCTTGGCTTATGGGCTGATCTTCGTTTACCAATACCAAGGGCAAATGCTTGTGGGGTTCGATTAAGTCGATGGCTTGTTTTTTTGGCTCAGGATTGATAAAGCCTCTGTCGCGCATCCAATCGTCGTTAAACATTTTGCCTAAATAACGGGTTCCGTGATCATGAAAAATAACCACTACTACATCCTTTTCGGTAAAATTATGCGCAATTTGCATCAATCCAGCCATGGCACTTCCTGCACTATTACCGGCAAAAATTCCTTCCTCTCTGGCCAATCGTCGCGTCATAATTGCGGCATCCTTATCTGTAACCTTTTCGAAATAATCTATTAAATCGAAATTAACATTGGCAGGCAAAAAGTCTTCGCCAATGCCTTCGGTGATGTAGGGATAAATTTCATTTTTATCAAAAATACCGGTCTCTTTATATTTTTTAAAAACCGAGCCGTAAGTGTCAATACCCCATGTTTTCAACTGGGGGTTCTGCTCTTTCAAATATTTTGCCGTGCCGCAAATAGTACCTCCTGTGCCCACTCCTACCACCAAATGAGTAATTTTGCCATCGGTTTGTTTCCAAATTTCGGGCCCCGTTTGCTCATAATGGGCCTGGGTATTGCTTAAATTATCGTATTGATTGGGTTTCCAAGCATTTGGAATTTCTTTTTCTAAACGACTCGAAACAGAATAGTACGACCGTGGGTCGTCGGGTTCTACATCAGTTGGGCAAACAATCACATCGGCGCCAAAAGCCTTTAGGGCATCCACCTTTTCTTTGCTCTGCTTATCGGTGGTTGTAAAAATGCATTTATACCCTTTGATAACAGCAGCTATGGCCAAACCCATTCCTGTATTGCCACTTGTGCCTTCTACAATGGTTCCGCCAGGTTTTAACTTTCCATTTTTTTCAGCATCCTCAATCATTTTTAAGGCCATGCGATCTTTAATAGAATTTCCCGGATTGAACGTTTCGATTTTTGCCAAGACCAAGGCTGGGCAACTTTTGGTTATCTTATTTATCTTAACGAGTGGGGTGTTTCCGATGGTATCTAAAATGGTTTCGCAAAATTGCATGGCGCAAATTTAGTGATTTTGATAAGGAGTTAAATTGCAAATTATATTACGATTTATAATTCCATTATCCTTCAAATGCACATCAATGCACTTCAATTTAATAATTTAGTAGATGGACATGAATAACTAATGGGGGAGGCCGATATGATTTGAAAAAAATCTTAGATATTCCTTGCATAGCAGGATATATTTCCGTTCAAAAACTTTCGAAATTTTACCGTTTCGCTGCGCCGAAATTATTTAATTTTGACCCCAATGTTTGTGTCAGGCTTCACCTTTATTCGCAATGCCATAAAACTAGACTATCCTATTGTGGAAGCTATAAGTTCGATATTGCCGCTTTGCGACGAGGTGGTAGTAGCCGTAGGCCATTCGGATGACGAAACCAAAGCTTTAATAAAAGGTATTGGAAACGAAAAGATTAAACTCATAGATACCGTTTGGGACGACACCCTGCGAAAAAACGGAATCGTATTGGCCCACGAAACCAATAAAGCACTTTCGAATATTAATCCAAAGGCGGCATGGTGCATTTATGTTCAAGGCGACGAATGCTATCATGAAAAAGATTATGAGCATATCAAGAGTGCCATGTACGAATGGAAAGACAATACAGAAGTTGAGGGTTTGTTATTTAAATACAATCATTTTTATGGATCCTACGATTATTTGGCCGATAGCCGTAGTTGGTATCGACAAGAAATAAGAATTATAAAAAATAATTTGGCAATTTCATCTTGGAAAGATGCCCAGGGATTTAGAAAAGATAAATCAAAATTAAAAGTCAAAACCTTAAACGCATCTATTTACCATTATGGATGGGTAAGGCCGCCCGATTTTATGATGGCCAAAAACGTGGAAGCGAGTAAATATTGGCATTCGGATGCGTATATTGATAAAAAATTTGATTCTGAAAAAGATTTTGATTATTCATCCATCGACTCCATACAACCGTTTGACGGAACACATCCCGAGGTTATGATTAATAGAATTAAACACATGAATTGGAAATTTAATCGGGATCCAAAACTTAAAAATTTTAAGTTTAAAAAACGTATTTTGCATTGGATAGAAAAAACATTCAATTGGAGAGTTGGTGAAAATAAAAATTATAAAATAGTATGAGACAAGGGGGTTTGATTCTTATTTTTTTTATGGCTTTGGGCTTTTTAAGCCATGCTCAAACCAATATAGCACTCAACATGTCGGAGGTTATGGCGTATAATGCTCGATTTAATCCAAGCGATCTAAGACAATCCGAAATAATTGCGACCCTTAAGCCTGTGTTTCTTATTGAACACTTAAAAACCGATCAAGAAAAATTAGCTTTTTGGATAAATGTTTATAACAGTCAAATGCTCAATTTTTTGCGCGACACCGCCAACCAAGGCGTTTATACTACCTTTTATAAACAAAAAAACACAAGGGTGGCCGGCAAAGCCTTTAGTCTTTTTGATATCGAACACGAGTTTATAAGGCTTGGCGTAAAAAACAAGGCCTTGGGATTTAAAAAATCGATACTAAAAAAAGATACGCTTTGGTGCAAACTGCGTCCAGCCCAATTTGATTTTCGGGCCATATTTATTATGTATAAAGGAATGTATGGCTATCCGCCCTTCCAATGTATCGAAAATGCCAACCTCGAATCGTCGTATTCGAATAGCATGCAAAGTTTTAAAAACCAATGTTTAGAGCCAGTGAATGATCCAATTATTTATTTTGATTGGGTAACAAAATATAAGATTACAACACTCAACACTACTGCGGCAAAACCTTTACTCACATTAATATATACCCCATTTGCTGTTTACATTCACAATTATTACCCTAAATACGAAGGCGTAAGATTTAAAATTGAAGAAAAAAATCCATGGGCAAAATAATCTATAGCATACTAACCTACTCTTAAATAAAATGAACACTATAAACTCACAATACAAATTACAGCCTGTTGCCGCTTTTTATAAGCTATTGGCTAAGAATTTTTTATTTATTTTCGGCTTATCTCTAGTGGTTTCGCTGCTTACGGCGGTAGCTGCCAAGTATAGCTTTGCGCACGCATTAGGAGCATCGGGCCTAAAAGAATTATCGGATTTAATGGCTACTCCTGCCAAAAACATAATGGAACAAAGTAAAACCATGCAATCGTTTATTCTTAAAAATCCTAATTTGATACGATCTATGGCCGAAATTGTTTTGCTTATGTTGGTTTTTTCGGCCTACCTTTTTTATGCCACACAACGCTTTATAAAAAATAAATTATTTGAATTGAATGAGAAGTACACATCGCTAATTATCCCCGACAAAAATTTTACAAAAATTATAATTTATTTAATCCTTTGTGGAGGTTATGTGCTTTTTTCGAGTGGCTTTATCGTAGTAGGAATTACAACAAACCCTGTTATTGGCATTATTGCAGCTTTATTTATTGGCCTTTTTATCGTTCGAACGGTATTAGTTATACCCGGCACGATACTCGGCAATATGTCTTTTATAGAAGCTTTAAAATATTCGTTTCAACAAATATCGCTTGGCCGATCTTTTAAAATTTTAATATTTGGCACCCTTCTGTTTTTTATGTTATTCATTGTTTTCTCAACGCTTTTAAGTGTTCCATTAATGTGGTGGACCACAAATTTTGCCAAACTTTTCATCAATATTTTAACGCTCAACCTTCTCATTGGCGCTATATCAATCGGTTTGAATGCCATGTTTTTAAGATATGGTCATTTTGAAGAGGAAATTATTGCTGAATGATTAAAAAAGTAACTTGTTCATTCATAATTTTTAACATAAAATTGTATCTCAAATTAAAACACATGAAATCAAAAATTGAAAACCTGTTACATTCATCACCGTTTGGACTTTGCAAGAAAATAGCACTGATCATTTTAGTGGCTGCCGCCGCCATTCCATTTCAAAATTGCGGAACACCACCCGACGATATTCCTCCGGTAGTAGATACCACAAAAAAAGTTGTTGAACCTGTAAATACCTTCAAATTCAATAACATCACTACCTATAATCTAAAATGGGATAGCACCAATATGTTTGGTACCTATAGAGTTGGTACCGATTTCACAACCATTACTGTCGAAGGCTATTCAGGTGGAAACTATGCTAGCTTTATTTTAAAATTCCCGGGCAAAACCCTAGGAAGTTTTAAATATACCGTAATCCCAGAAGTAAATATCGAAATAAATACAGGCGAAGGGGTTAAGCATAAGCAATATACTTTTCAGCCCGAGCCCGGACGAGATATGATAATAAATGTAACTAAATACGACCCCGTAGGTGGAAAAATCAAAGGAACATTTAGCGCCCAATTGCAAGAATCTGGAAGTTTAAACACAGGCAATATATCGGCTGGTGCTTTTGAGGTTCGTCGCGATCAAGACGAATTGTAAAACACATAAACACGACTCATAAAACCCGATTCTTTTGAATCGGGTTTTTTTTGTTTAATTATTTAATTTACTCCCTATTTTTGCAACACGAATGACAAAATTATTAGAAGGAAAAACGGCCCTCATTACAGGTGCTACAAGAGGAATTGGCAAAGCCATAGCCGAAAAATTTGCGGAACACGGCGCTAATATTGCCTTTACTTTTGCCAATTCGGTAGAGCAAGCCAATGGTTTACAAACGGAATTAACAGCCAAATATGGCGTTAAAGTAATAGGTTACCAATCGAATGCCGGACTCTATCAAGAGGCTGTAGATTTGATCGAAAAAATCAATGCCGATTTTGGATATTTTGATATTTTGATAAACAATGCAGGGATCACGCGCGACAATTTATTAATGCGAATGACCGAAGAACAATGGGACGAGGTGATTGATATAAACTTAAAATCGGTATTTAATTTGACCAAAGCCTCGGTGCGCAATTTTTTAAAATTAAAACGAGGGTCTATAATCAACATGTCGTCGGTAGTGGGTGTAACGGGCAATGCCGGCCAATCCAATTATTCGGCCTCAAAAGCAGGAATCATAGGCTTTAGCAAATCGGTAGCCAAAGAATTAGGCTCCAGAAATATACGTTGCAATGTGGTAACACCCGGATTTATAAATACCGAAATGACCCAACACCTTGGCGAAGATGTATTAAAAACATGGGCCGAGCAAATTCCGTTAAAACGTGGAGGAACCACCGACGATGTAGCCAACCTTACTGTATTTTTAGCTTCGGATATGTCAACCTATATTACAGGGCAAGTTATAAGTGTATGCGGGGGAATGGTTATGTAAACCTTTTCGCATCCTAGTTTAAATTTAATATCCTTACCCAAAATCAACATACTTTTTTTTTACATCCCAGATGATAAACCCTACAAAAATTCTTATGGTTTTGCTTGGCTTTTCGCTTGTAGCCTGCACCAATAAAAAAGAAAAATTAACCCAAAAAATATTCGCCCTCGAAATATCAGATTCATCGGCAACGCTTGATGGCATGAATAATTTGGCCGACATGTATTTCGACTATGCCACGCAATTTGCCAAAGATTCGATGGCCGAAAAATACCTATTCAAAGGGTTTATGTTCAAATACATAATCAAACATTGGGACGAGGCCATTCGTTTTGCCAACCATTACAAATCTTCATTTCCTGTATCCGAATCTTTTCATATGGTTAATTTAAAATTAGCCGATTTGTATAATACTGGCCTTTGCAATCCTGACTCGGCCATTCATTATTATTTAAGATGCGATGGTAAGGTAGAGTTTTCGATGGCCGAAAAACGCTCTGCTGCCTCTGCTCTCCAAAAATGGGCCATGTTACACCCAAACCAAACTCGCAGTGCTGGGGTACTTTATACCGCAGCAAAATTTTTACAAATGGCAAATGAATTTAAAGACGCTGCAAGCCTTTATAATTCGGTAGCCAACAAATATGTTTCATTCGAAAAAAGCCCCGATGCACTTATGGCTGCAGGATTTATAAATTGGGAAAACCTTAAAAATTTGGAACAAGCCGAACAATGTTTCAAGCAATTGGCAAACAAATATCCATCGCATCCCTTGGCTAAAGAAGCCCAAACTATTATCGCCGACCAAATATTGACCATGAGCGATTTGGAGTTAGCCGAGCATTTGGCAACTAAAAATAAAACGAAATCACAAATACCCTAAATCTATTTTCCGGCCAATTCAGCTACTTTTTTTTCCAGCTCCAGTTCGTCGCCTTCTAAATACCCGTTGTGGGTATATACAATTTTACCGTTTTTATCGATAAGAAATGTAGTTGGCGGATTGGTAACATTTAAAGCCCGCCTGAGCTCGCTGTTAATATCAATTAATACGTCGTAAGTCCAGTTTTTGCTGGCTACCAATCCCTTCACTTTATGGGCCGAACGGCTATCATCTACCGATACCGCTATCAACCTTACCTTGTATTTTTCCTGCCATTCTTCATAAACATTGTCAATATTTATGAGTTCGGCCAAGCAGGGCTTGCACCATGTGGCCCAAAAAGATACAATGGTTATTTGGCCAGTGCCCACATATTCGGCAAAATTTACGGGTTGACCATTGATATCTTTGACACTTATGGCAGGCAATGAGTTTTTAGTGGTATCTGATTCAGTGGCATTCGCAAAAACCGCAAAATTTAACAGGATGCTAAGGGCAATAATTTTCGTCATAAATTCTTTTTAACAATTGATGTGCCAAAGATACCTTTATTTTAGATTTAAGAAATATGAAATTATTAGAGGGTCCTTTCAGCCAATTCTCATTCAATAGAATCTATGAAGCAAAAAATGGACGCGACTACAAATGAAGTTGCAATAACTCACTTTCCAAATCTACAAAATCAGTCATCTAATATACCTGATTTAAGGGTGTATTTCTATTTGGTCATTAAAACCAATAGTTTTTTTGGATCTTGCCTATTGTCCCAGAAAGCCATTATGATTAACTTTTCGCTCCTTAGCGTATAGTAAATACTAAAGTGCCCCATGGCCGATTCTCTTGTTTCTGGATATGTAGTTAGTTTAAAGGCACTTGGATTCTCTAAAATGAGATTTATTCGTTCCTTAGTAAGTATTATTAGCTTTTCAGCGTATTGGGTTGAACTATTCCGAATCGTCCAATATTTGAGTATTTCCCTTCTCTATCTTGCAGCAGTTTCAGTCCATACTACAAGCTTTTTATCCATCCCAAATCATCTTTGTCTAATTGATCTTGTAAAATCAACTTTTCATTCTCGATATCCTTATCACTTAATTTAAGCATAAGTATTTGTTCTTCCGAAAGTTTAACTAAGTCATTATCTACTGAACTTTTTTCTACCAATTGGTATAATGCAGACAAATAATCTTTGTTAGAAATGGTTAGAAGTTTATCGATTATGCTGTTTCTTATATTATCTATTCCATTCATTTTACATTCTTTATACAAAGGTTATTAATTTCGATGAATTTTCCAATATGGCATTGTAAACTCGCTAGTTCTACTCCTTACTAGTCCTCGTTTGTAACGAGGATTTTCGAGATTAAGCGTTTTCAACGCCTATAAAATTGCGATGCTTTATCTTGCTTTTAAAAAAAGATAGTTTAATTATTCTTGTTGCAAAAATGGATAATTTTGAAGTCTTTAGGCCGGAGGCCAGATTGAAAGTCAATGCCAAGATACCAGCCACAGCGGGGGCTGTGTTTCTTTCCCCTTTACTGAATCGTGAAGGTAATTTTGCGCCCAAGTCCAAGCTCTAAAAGTCGGTATAACGTTGAAAGCTGTATGTCGCTATGGCCATTTTCGATTCTTGAAATGAAACTCTTTTTAGTTCCAGTCTTTTGAGCCAACTGTTCTTGTGTCATATTACTTAAACGCCTTTCTTCTTTAATGACTTCTCCAATTGCAAAGGCTTTTGCTTTAATTTCAAATTCAGTCCTTTTTATAGACCCAATTTTACCATAGCGGCTCTCCAAATGTTCATCAAAAGTTGTAATGTCCATGGTATTTTTATTAAGTGTCTCCATCCCTTTTTTTTGTTAGTTTGTGTTTAAAATATTCCTCTTTTATTTTTAATGCCTTATCAATTTCTGATTGCGACGTTTTTTGTGTTTTTTTCTGAAACCCATTGAATAGAACCACAAGTTTTCCTTCATCGAAGCAACTAAAAATTCTATAAATATTACTCTGAAACTCTACTCTTATTTCATAGAGTCCTTCGGTTGATGTCATATGCTCAAAGAACTTTTTTGGTATCCTTTCAGCAACGGTAACCACAAATAGAACATAGTCAATCTTTTCCTTTACTTTGTCAGATTGATCATTAAAAAAAATCTAAGAAGTAATGCCGGAAATAGATGATTTGTCTAACAGATTCCATTTAGTTACATCTTGCAAAGTTAACTAATAATGGAACATTTTATTAATTAGAAAATTAAAAGTTGGATGACCATTTCTATAATTCGGGGAGATTCGTTTAGAAATCAATTACTATCTTTACACTCGTTTGATATACAGCTGTAGCACCCCCAATAGTCATCGCTTTAAAACGAGGACAAGATGATGTCGAATCATATCATGTTTATATTCATATTGATTCTTTACCGATCGTCTTTCCATTAATTTTCTCTCCACAATATGGGCATACCATCCAAAGTTTTTCAAGTTGACTGAAACATTTATGGCAAGTGACAACTTTTTCAACAACTGATTTTATTGGTATGCTTGTCTTAACAGTGAAGATGTCGGGGATTTCTTTTAAGAAACTTGATTCGTTACCTTTCTCAGTGATTAGAAAAAGTTTGTCTTTGGCTCTGGTTATTGCAACGTAAAACAATCTTCTTTCTTCTTCCATAAGCAAATCGTGATTTGCCTTTTTGATGACTTGAAAAATTCTGTCCTCTAACCAAATATCTGGAAAACCACCATTTCCGTCCGTCAAACCAAGTATAAAAACAACTTTTGCTTCAAGTCCTTTTGCTGCATGAATTGTTTTTGATTGAACTTTTATTCCATCCTTCTTGAAACGGAAGTAATATGGGGAATACATTTTACTCCTTCGATAAAGAAATAAAATATCATCATCACTTAATCCATCTTTTAATAATTCTTGTACTTTGTCAAAACAAAACTGAATATTTTCTTCTTCGCTGCCGCCTGAATAAACAACAATTTTATGCTCTGACCTTTTTGAAGATAGAACTTCCTTGTCAACTCTGTATTTGTTTTGCTTAATAACTTCGTTACTTGCTCCTACAATGTTTTGTGTGCTGCGATAATTCAAATTTAGTTTTACCACTTTAGAATTTGGAAAGTGATTTTCAAAGTCAACAATATAACTCACGTTAGAACCTCTGAATCCATAGATACTTTGCCAATCATCACCAACACAAAATAGCTGAGTTTGATCAGTGAGTAATAGTTTGATTAGATCAACTTGCAAATTATTTACATCTTGAAACTCGTCAACTAAAATGTATTGATATTTGCTTTTGTATTTATTCGCAATGTCAACATGGTTGTGAAAAAGAGAAGTGCTTCGAGATATCAAATCGTTAAAGTCTAGATATGATTTATCGGTGCAGTAGTGAACATATTTTTTTACAATTGGAACTGCCAACTCATAAAAATTCCTAACCCTTTCGTGTTGGTCTTTTCTTGCGTTTTCTAAAACTAAATCAAAGTCGATGTTCTCAACTTTCATCATGTCGGTGATACGCATAATTTGTGCAACAAAATCTTTTACATCCTCGTGATAGCCATTAAACTCCTCTTTAAAGCTGAGTGAAACTGTCTTGTGATAGTTTGCTGGTAATCTATTTTTAACAACCTTGTCTAAAGTGTGATTGAATAAAGCAGAGTCCTTTGTCATAGATTCAAAAGTTTTCACTAAAAGCAAATTCCCTTTTTGAATTTGTTCCTCTTTGTTTTTGGTTGGAAAACTTTTGTCACTTATATGCTCAATGTAAAGATTGGCTTCAGGAATGTAGAAGTCAGGGTGAAAATCAAAGTCCTTTACATTTAGTAAAGGTTCATATTCATATTTGATACTATGTCGATAAAACCAATCAGCAATAAACTGCTCGGACTTTGATCGGACTTTAGTCCCATCAAGAGTTGTGAAATATTTGCCGTCTTTTGGTAAATAATTTCCATCTATTTTCTTTAGGTGGATTTTATCTATGACATAATCTAAAATGTAGCGTTTGAGTTGAAGTAAAAATTCTACGTTTTCACATTGCTCAATCAAAAGTTTATGAACCACTTCAAATACTGTTTCGGGTGCAACATGCTTTGAAAGTTCACTTTCTTCGTCTTTCTTTTCATCTCCGATAATTCTAAACTTGTTGTCAAACTCGTTTACCCCATAATTGCGAAGAATACTGTAACAGAAACTGTGAAATGTCCTGATTGTCAAACCCTCAATCCATTTATATTTTTTCTGCTGCAGAAATCGTTCTTTGTCCTTGTCTACTTTGATTAATCGATTGTCAAAAAGTAGTTTCTCATACTCTCCTGTTAGGTCTGCTGAAATGATTAATCGGTCAATCATTTCGTTTGTTGCGTTTTTCGTAAAGGTAATGGCAAGTATACTTGATGGACTTACGCCTTTTTCCTCAATTAAATAAATGAGTTTTTGCAAAAGTGTTTTCGTTTTCCCTGAACCTGCGCCAGCTAATACCAAAAGCCTTTTATCTTCGCTGACAACGGCTTCTCGCTGCTTGTCATTAAGTGAGCTTAAATTTGTCTTAATTTCAATCAATTTTTCTCTACGTTATAATTGATTCAAAGAAACGCAATGCAGCTAAATTATAGCAATAAGTTCTTGAATTCAATGAGGTGTTCAAATAAGCCGCACAACTTACATATACTCGTAATAAATTAATCCTATGCCAACTGGTTTTGGCTTTCTTTGCCCAACCCATGTTTTTAATCCATACAAATATATTTAAATTCAATACATTACTTTTTTTAATTAATCTTTACTTCTCAGCCGATTCTCATTTGCTTGAATTAGAGAAAGGAAAAATACATTCAAATGAGTTTATCTAAGCGCCAAGACCACACAACTCTATATCCAATGCATTGAAAAACTCATCTGAGAACCAAATCCAAAAAACTCCTCTATTCACATTTTACCGTTGACAAACTTTTAAACAGGATAAAACCAATAAGCAGTAAATTTGCCCTGCATAAATGACCCAGCCAAATATCGCAGTACTCACCGGTGGCTACTCCGCCGAATCTAATATTTCATTGCTCAGCGCCGCTAAAGTGCAGGAATGGATTGATAAAACACTTTACAAGGTTTGGCTAATCTATATCACCCCGGAGGATTGGTTTTATAAAGCCGACGACGGTTCCATCTCTTCTATCAATAGAAACGATTTTTCATTATCCTTACCCTCGGGGAAAGTCACTTTTCAATTGGCGGTTTTTTTTCCTTTGCACGGTTCGCCTGCCGAAGATGGTAAAATTCAAGGCTATTTCGACATGCTTAATATTCCCTATACCGGATGTGGCGTATTGGCTTCGGCCATAAGTTTTGATAAGGCGGCTTGCAAGCAGTATTTAAAAACCACTCAGGTGGCCATGGCCCAATCGGTTTTGTGCCTCCATTCTAATCAGATTGATTCTCATATTGCTAAAATTTCTAAAAATTTAAACTATCCGGTCTTCGTAAAACCCAATAAAAATGGATCAAGTTATGGGGTAACCAAGGTTTATAAATTAGATGAATTGGCTTTGGCTTTAGAAAAGGCGTTTAAATTTGACAGCGAAGTAATCGTTGAAGAATTTATTTCGGGACGCGAATTCTCATGTGGAGTTTATGAATTAAATGGACAAACCATTGCCTTGCCTCCCACCGAAATAATTAGTCAAACCGATTTTTTTGATTATGAAGCCAAATATATGGGCAAGTCGAGCGAAGTAACGCCAGCCGATTTAAGCGAAACGCAAACTTTAGAATTGCAGAATTTGTCAAAGGACGTATTTATAGCCTTGGGATGCAAGACCCTAGCACGGATAGATTTTATTTTAAACCACCAAACTTTTTACTTTTTAGAAGCCAATACTACTCCCGGAATGACCAATGAAAGTTTGGTTCCTCAACAAGTTAGAGCCGCCGGTATGGATGTGGCGTGGTTTGTAAATAGCCTGATAAACGAACGACTGAAGGCCCTGCAAAATGATTAATATTGCAGTTGAATTCGCATAAACACGATTTTATGAACCCAAAAACCACCAAGCAACCCTCATGATAAAAGGATTATGGCTCATACTCCGAAATTTAGCTTTGATGCTGCTTGTGCTAATTGGCCTTGGTATCATTGCTTTTTTTGTCATTAATATTTATACCCGTAAAGGACAAACCGAGGAAGTTCCAAAAGTGACCGGTATGAGTATCGAAAAAGCGATTGAAATTTTAGAAGATCATGAACTTGACTATGTTATTTCGGATTCGGTTTTCGACGATAACGCGCCAAGGCACAGTATTATGGACCAAAGTCCTGCTGCCATGAGCCTGGTTAAAAAAGGGCGAAAAATTTATTTAACCGTCAATTCGCTAGATGTACCCGAGGTGGAGATGCCCGATGTGGCTGGAAAAATGAGCTTCGAACAGGCTAAAAAAACATTGCTCGGCAAGGGTTTAATCCTTGGAAAAGTAACCGAACAGCCCGATCCATCCATCACTTCCGAAGCCGATATGCCCGTATTCGAACAATTATACCAAGGCGAACCTATAGCCCCCGGCACCAAAATTAAACGAAAATCAAGAATAGATTTGGTGGTTGGAGTTATGGAAAACAGAAACGATTCGACTAGTATAATACACCTTGATTCGTCTGATTTACCCATCCAAAAACCCGATCCGGAACTTAATTTTTAACATTATGTGCATTCCCAATTGTTTACACTATTTTTCAATTCTTAACGTTTATTAATTTTCCAGTTACTGCACATATTTTGAAAAAACTAATCCTCATACTTTTTCTTCTCTACGCATTTAATGGTTGGGCACAGCTCAAACTGTCGAAACAAAACAATTCAACCTTAGCTACTTACAAGGCAACTCACAGCCAATGGAATGTTACACAAAAACTATCAAAATGGCAAAAAAACGATACCTTAAGTTTGCCCTTTTTCGACGATTTTGTTTCTACAACTGTATACCCTGACGCGTCAAGATGGAAGAATAATCACGTATTTATTAATAATGATTTTCCAAAAAATCCACCGAGTTATGGCGTAGCCACCTTCGATAATTTGGATGCAAATGGAAACCCATACCGTGAACTAAACGATCAAACCTTTGGAGCTTGCGATACGCTTACATCGCTGGCCATTAACCTTAAAGATTCGAGTGGCAAAATATTTAACCTAGCAGATTCGTTTTTTTTAAGTTTTTATTTTCAAAGGCAGGGCATTGGGGATCCTTCCGACAGCAGAGATTCAATACTAATGCAATTCAAAGATAAGAATGGCAATTGGCATACACATTGGCGCGCCACAGGAGGAAGCGTTGCCCCATTTAGCTTTATAATACTTGGAATAAAAAATGTAAATTTTCTTTTCAAAGGGTTTCAATTCCGATTTATTAATTTTTCGAGAAATACAGGAAACCTAAATCAATGGCATATCGATTATATACATTTGGCACGCAACCGAAAATCGAATGTTAATTATTACGACGATATAGCCATACAAAGCAGACCAAGCTCCTTGTTGAAAAATTATTTCGAAATGCCTTACGATCATTTTC
>CAMDXE010000034.1 GCA_945878925.1 Chitinophaga pinensis | reverse complement strand
AAAGCTGATAGCAGCAAAAAAATTACGGTTCAACTTCCAGATGGTCAAAATCAAATCGTTCCAATTTTGGCAGCGTGTTATAATATGAAAGGTGCTATCTTGGCCGAAATGGCCGATGCAACTGGAAATATTAACCACATAAAAAATGCAGTTCCGCATTTTCAAATGGCCTTAAAAATCTATCCTGATTTTTCTTTTCCACGATTATACCTCGAACGAATTGCGCAATATGCAAAGAGTTTGAAATAGAAAAATTAAGGCAACCAAGGAATGTCCGTTCCATTTTGTTTGTACGTTATATAACGCGACAATACAAATAAATAGTCCGACAGTCTATTTAAATAGCGTACTATTATGGGATCAACTTTTTCGAGGGTGGATAGTTGAACGCTGCATCTTTCCGCTCTACGGCAAACGGTTCGCGCCAAATGGCAGAAACTGTTTTCCATAGAACTGCCCGGTAAAACAAATGTTTTAAGCGGCGAAAGTTCCAATTCCATACTATCAATGGCTGTTTCGAGGCTTTCGATGTCCGAATTTAATAAATCGGGAAGTTTCATTCTTCCTTTTTCTGGATGAGAAGCGAGGTGTGAACCAATGGTGAAAAGAAGTTCCTGTATATTTTGTACCAATTCATTGCCTCTTAGTACCTCAATATTTCGAATGCAGCCCATCCACGAATTAAGTTCATCAATGGTGCCGTAGGCTTCAATTCGCAAATCCGATTTTTTTACCCTTACGCCTCCAATTAATGAGGTTTCACCTAGGTCGCCTGTTTTAGTGTATATTTTCATTTAACGTATACATTTATAGGCCAGAATCACCAAGGCAATAATAAACATGGCTATTGAAAGCTTGTTTATACCATGCATGGTTTTTAAGTATGAATTTGTATTGGGATTTGTGTCTTTTTTGAACGTAAGGTAATTCCAAAATTTTCTAAGTATTTCCATAGTTTAAACTTTATTTTTTAATTTAACTTTTTAAGAAAAAAGCACTTCTGAGAAGGACAATATTATAAGAGGTCCTTTCCAATGTCAGTTCTAAAGGTCTTGCCTTCAAATGTAACTTTATTTATCGACGCATAGCTATTTGCTAAAGCGTTTTCCATGGTTTTGCCATATGACGAAATAGCCATAACTCGTCCGCCATTGGTTTGTAAACGTTTATTATTTAGGGTAGTGCCGGCATCAAAAATAATACTGTTGACAATCGGGCCAATTTCAATAGGTTTTCCAATACTATACTTTCCTGGATACCCTTCGGAAACCAACATGACGGTTGCACAATAATCTTCAAAAATTTCAGTATCAATGGTGCTAATCTTTTTTTCTTTAGCAAGTTTCAATAAATCGCTTAATCTGGTTTTTAATCTTGGAATAACCACTTCTGTTTCAGGGTCGCCCATTCGGCAATTGTATTCTATAACAATTGGCTGGTCGTTGACATTAATAATTCCAATAAAAATAAAGCCTTTATAGTCTATAGCCTCCTTGCGTAATCCAGCTATAGTTGGGATTATGATGCTATTAATAACTTTATTTTTAAAACTTTCACTCACAAAATTTACAGGCGAAACGGCACCCATGCCTCCCGTATTTGGGCCGGTATCGTTCTCGCCAATTCGTTTATAATCTTTGGCCTCAGGCAATAAAATGTAATTTTCGCCATCAGTCATTACAAAAAAAGACACTTCAATGCCTTTTAAAAATTCTTCAATTACAATGGTGTGGCTGGCTTCGCCAAACTGATTGTTTGTTAACATTTGGTCAACCACAATTTCGGCCTCTGTTAACGTTTCGGGAATTACCACTCCTTTTCCTGCTGCCAATCCGTCAGCCTTGATTACATATGGAGGATTCATGGTTTTGAGAAATGCTTTGGCCATAATTTCCTGTCCTTTTACAAAGGATTGATATTTGGCTGTAGGTATGCCGTATTTTACCATGAATTGTTTGGCAAAATCTTTACTGCCTTCAAGCAGGGCCCCCGTTTGGTCGGGGCCAAAAATATAAATTGAATTTAAATCAGTGTTGGCTTCAAAATAATTTCGGATACCGGCAACCAGCGATTCTTCGCTACCAGGCAAAATGGTATCAATAGAATGGGCACAACAAAAGCGGCCAATGGCTTCAAAATCTTTCAGTCCGAGTTCAACGTTTGTTCCGTATTTTGAAGTACCTGCATTTCCAGGTGCAATAAAAATGTTTTCTTTTGGGATTTCCTGAGCCAATTTCCATGCAAACGCACATTCGCGGCCTCCTGAACCTAGTATTAAAATACGCATAAATTTGTTGCAAAAGTAAAACAAAGTTCTAAGTTCTTCACGCTACCGAAAGAATGCAGCAATACCTATATTTATTGGAGAACTTTGCGCAAAGAACTCCAAACTTTCTACGATATTTGCGGATTAATTTTTTGGAACACAATTTGAGTAAAGTAGTATCATGATAGGAACCCTTGTAAAAAGTATAACCAACCTTTTTGGCAATAAGTCGGAGCGGGATGTAAAGGATTTGTGGCCGATTGTAGCTGTAATTAACACACACTTTGAAAGCTATGCAGCCTTAACGAATGACGAATTAAGAGATAAAACCCCAGAATTTAAACGTAGAATAGCCGATTACCTAAGCGATATTAATAAGCAAATAGCTGATTTGAAATTAGAGGGAGATGGTTTAGGTTCGGAAGAAGTTGGCCTTAAACAAGATGTTTATGACCAAATTGATAAGTTAGACAAAGAAAAAGACCAGCTCCTCGAGGAGATTTTAAAGGAACTTTTGCCCGAAGCCTTTGCTTTGGTTAAAGAAACCAGTCGAAGATTTTCGGAAAATCTTGAGTTGGAGGTAAGTGTTTCGGCTATGGACAGGGAATTGGCAATTGCCGAAGATTTTGTAGAAATTAGGGGAGAAAAAGCTATTTATAAAAATTCGTGGAATGCAGCTGGATTAACCGTCAACTGGAACATGGTTCATTACGATGTTCAGTTAATTGGAGGAATGGTATTGCATTCGGGCAAAATTTCGGAGATGGCCACAGGCGAAGGAAAAACATTGGTTTCAACCTTGCCGGCCTATCTAAATGCATTGGGTGGAAGAGGCGTTCATATCGTTACGGTAAACGATTATTTGGCCCGTCGTGACTGCGAATGGAATGGACCATTATTTAAATTTCACGGATTAAGAGTGGATTGCATCGATTACCATCAACCAAATTCGCCCGAAAGACGTAAAGCCTATCAGGCCGATATTACGTATGGTACCAACAATGAATTTGGTTTTGATTATTTGCGCGATAACATGTGCCACGATCCCGAGGAATTGGTGCAACATAAGCATCATTTTGCCATGGTCGACGAGGTAGATTCGGTTTTAATTGACGATGCCCGTACCCCCTTAATTATATCGGGTCCGGTTCCTAAAGGCGATCAGCATGAGTTTTCGAATTTGAAACCAAGAATTGAGAAAATTGTTGAGGCTCAAAAAAAATACGTAAGTTCGGCTGTATTGGAAGCAAAACGCTTGATAGAGGCGGGCGATGAAAAAGGAGGAGGATTAGCGCTTTTAAGGGCGCAAAGAGGTTTGCCAAAAAACAAAGCTTTGATTAAATATTTTGGTGAAACTGGAATTAAATCCATTTTCACTAAATCTGAAAGCTACCATTTGCAAGATCAGCAACGCGAGATGCCAAAGGCCGATGCGGAATTGTATTTTACCATTGATGAAAAAAACAATAGCATCGAACTGACCGATAAAGGCATCGATATGATTACGTCGTCGAGTGAAGACAAGCATTTTTTTATTTTGCCAGATGTGGGCTCCGAAATTGCCGAAATTGAAAAAGAAATGCTCGATGAAAAGGAAAAGGCTATCAAAAAAGAAGGTTTGATGCGGGAGTTTTCTATTAAATCGGAACGCATTCATTCCATCAACCAATTGCTAAAAGCCTATACCCTTTTTGAAAGGGATATTGAATATATAGTTGTGGATGGCAAAATTAAAATTGTAGATGAACAAACTGGCCGAGTTCTAGATGGTCGACGATATTCGGATGGTCTACATCAAGCCATAGAGGCTAAAGAAAACGTAAAAGTTGAAAATGCAACCCAAACGTTTGCCACCATCACTTTACAGAATTTTTTCAGGATGTACCATAAATTAGCAGGTATGACCGGTACTGCCGAAACCGAAGCAGGGGAGCTTTGGTCTATCTATAAATTAGACGTTATAGTAATACCTGCAAATAAAAAAATAACGCGGGCCGATAAACAAGATTTGGTTTATAAAACCAAGCGCGAAAAATATAATGCTGTAATCGATGAAATTGTTGATTTAACAGGCAAAGGGCGCCCAGTATTGGTGGGAACCACCTCTGTAGAAATTTCAGAATTGTTGAGCAAAATGCTTTCGATGCGCAAAATTAAGCACAATGTTTTAAATGCAAAGCAGCATCAGCGCGAAGCCGATATTGTGGCCGAAGCAGGACAAGCGTCGTCGGTTACTATTGCTACCAATATGGCCGGTAGAGGTACCGACATTAAATTAGGCGCAGGGGTAAAAGAAGCCGGTGGATTAGCCATTGTAGGAACCGAAAGGCATGAGAGCCGAAGGGTTGACCGGCAGTTGCGCGGAAGGGCAGGCCGTCAGGGTGATCCAGGAAGCTCACAGTTTTTTGTAAGCCTCGAAGACGATCTTATGCGATTGTTTGGCAGCGAAAGGGTCTCTAAAATAATGGATAGGTTTGGCTACAAAGAAGGAGAAGTTATACAACATTCTATGATTTCGAAAACCATTGAGCGTTCGCAAAAAAAAGTGGAACAAAATAATTTTGGTACACGAAAGCGATTGCTCGAATACGACGATGTGATGAATAAACAAAGAACGGTCATCTACTCGTTGCGAAAAAATGCCTTATTTGGCGATAGATTGTCGGTTGATTTGAACAACATGCTCTACCAATGGTGTCACGAAAAAACATCTCAAATGAAAGAAGAAGCCAATTATAGCGATTATAAATTAGAGATTTTGAGAAATATGGCTTACGATCCAGCCGTTTCAGAAGTAGATTTTAATAAATTAAAAGATGAAGAATTGTCCGAAAATCTTTTTGATTTACTCAATTCGCATTATCAAAACAAATCGTTGCATATAAGGCAATCGGCGGTTTCGGTATTTAAACGCATGCAATTGGAAAAAGGAGGGAAAATAGAAAACATTGTGGTTCCCTTTACCGACGGCGTAAAAACGTTGAACGTGGTTTCGAATGTGGTAAATACCATAGCCACAGATGGCCGCGAATTGATCGTTAACTTCGAAAAATATGTTACATTATCGAGTATCGATGATCATTGGAAAGAGCATTTGCGCGAGCTTGATGATTTGAAACAAGCCGTGGCTACTGCCTATTTGGAACAAAAAGATCCGCTTTTGATTTACAAACAGGAATCTTTTAATTTATTTGGCGAAATGATTTCAACCTTAAATCATGAAATACTTTCACTCCTTTATAAAGGCTATATTCCAAATAGCAACGAAGACGACATGCATGAGGCACGACAACTTCGTCAGAAAACAGATATGAGCCGCCTGAAAACCACGCGCGACGATGCAGGCCAACCCAATCCAAATCAACAAGCCATTGATAGTTCAGCCCCGCAGGCGGTACATCAAAATCCAATTATTGCAGGCCCAAAAGTTGGCAGGAACGATGCATGCCCATGTGGTAGTGGTCAAAAATTTAAAAAATGCCATGGTAAAGAATTGGCTTAATATATTAAATATGAAAACTATAATGATAGGGTTAGTCATATGCATGTCGTGTTGTTCGCTTATGGCTCAAGGAAAGGTGGAGATTGTGGCCGATTCGCAATTGTATGAAGTCGTAAAAATACGGTACGAACGCAAGAAAGCGGCCGATGCCAAACCCGATACCTTGCAAGTGCAGGGATATAGAGTTCAGGTGTTTTTTAGCAATGACCGAAAAAAAGCCTATGCCATGCGCGACAAAGTCATAAAGCTATACCCCGAATATGCCCATGAAGTTTATGTAGTTTATCAATCACCAAATTATAAGGTTAGGGTTGGCAATTTTATTAAAGAATCGGGAACAAAACCACTTGAAATGGCCTTAGCCAAAAATTTTGAAAATGTATTTATTGTTCGCGACAAGGTGCGCTATATAAAGAATAAACCAAAAGAACCAGAAGAATAATTTAAGTTTAAATGAATTTATTTTTTTTAACACTTCGCCAAATATTTTTAACGTCAATAGGCTTAATTGTTCTGCCATCATCTTACTTATGCCATGCCCAAAAAGCCAAGGCTTACCCTAAAAATATTATTTTTTTAATAGGCGATGGCATGGGTCTTTCGCAAATAAGTGCCGGAATGGTGTATCAAGGTGGCGATTTACAATTGGCCCGTTTCAAATCGATAGGTTTTATCAAAACCCAAAGTTCCGATAACTTTATAACCGACAGTGGTGCTGGAGCTACCGCTTTTTCAATAGGTGTGAAGACCTATAATGGAGCCATTGGCGTTGATAGTTTAAAAAATAGCAAACCCACCGTATTGGAAATGGCAGAAGAGCAAGGTCTTTCGACGGGACTAGTGGCCACCTGCGCCATGACTCATGCTACGCCGGCTTCGTTTATAGCACATCAACCAAAACGTAGCTTAGAAGAAGCCATTGCTTACGATTATACAAAAACGGATGTGGATGTGGTTATAGGTGGGGGGATGCATTATTTTAACTCACGAACAGATGGAAAAAATTTGATAGATACCTTAAAGCAAAAGGGTTATGAGGTGGTAGATAGCACTGTTGACTTTAGCCTCCTTAATTCTTCCAAATTTTATGCCTTTACCAATTCCTATCATTTACCAACTATGAAAGAGGGGAGAGGTGGGTTTTCGGAAAAAGCTTCACTCAAAGCAATTGATGTATTAAGCAAAAATAAGAAAGGCTTTTTTTTGATGATTGAGGGATCGCAAATTGATTGGGGAGGACATAGCAACGATGCCGATTATATTGCGCGCGAAATGGTAGATTTTGATAAAACGATTGGCGCTGTTTTAGATTGGGCCATGCGCGACAAAAATACCTTAGTATTGGTAACGGCCGACCACGAAACGGGAGGTTTAGCCTTGAATAGTGGATCAATCAAAAACAAAACATTTACTGGAGCCTTTACTTCAAAAGAACACACAGGGGTAATGGTTCCTGTGTTTGCCTATGGTCCAGGGGCTGATTCATTCACCGGGATTTATGAAAATACCGAAATTTTTACTAAGCTTACCGAACTGATGTTCGTTAAATAAAGAAAAGGTTGGTAAATTAAGGCATAAAAAAAGCATTCATTTCTGAATGCTTTTTTTAATATCGTTAAGGTTATGAATTCTTATGCTTTTGGTGCAATAGAAACAAAAGAACGGTTATCTTTCTTTTTCGTAAAAACCACAGTTCCATCAACAAGGGCAAACAAGGTATGATCTTTACCTATGCCTACATTATTGCTTGGGTGATGCTTAGTTCCTCTTTGTCTTACAATGATGTTGCCAGCGATTGCTGCTTGACCACCAAATAATTTTACACCTAATCGCTTACTATGCGACTCTCTTCCGTTTTTTACCGAGCCTGCGCCTTTTTTATGTGCCATGGTATTATGCTTTAATTGATTCTATTTGAATTCGAGTTAAATATTGTCTGTGGCCACGTTTTAAACGGTAGCCTTTTCGGCGTTTCTTCTTAAAAACAATTACTTTGTCGCCTTTAAGGTGCGATAAAACTTTTGCTTTAACACTTGCTCCGCTTACGGTTGGAGCCCCAATGCTTATTTTTCCGTTGTTATCAACAAACAATACAGAATTAAACTCCACTGAACTACCTTCATCATTGGCCAGGCGATGAACATAAAGGTTCTGGTTTTCAGTAACCTTGAATTGTTGGCCGGCTATATTTACTATTGCGTACATATCTCTTAAGGGCTGCAAAAATAACTATTTAATTTAAAATTTCAAACGGTGATTCTAAAAAATATTTAAACCTAAAATATTGTTCAATAAAATTAATATTTTAGAGTGTTTGAGTCCGTTATTTGTCTTTTAAAAAGTGCCCAGTAGCAGATTCGAACTGCCACAGCCTAAGCCACCACCCCCTCAAGATGGCATGTCTACCAATTTCATCAACTGGGCTTTTTTTATTTCTGCAAAGATATATTTTTTTAAGATTTTTAGAAGTTAGAAAGTTAGAATTTCTGCCTTACTTATAATTTTCATGATGCATTTTAGTTCTTATTATCTAATGGTTTCTTATAATTAAGCAGAAGCACTTTTGCCGTATTCCAATAAAAAAGCCTTTAGAAAAGGATTTAAATTGCCGTCTAAAACTCCAGCTGCATCGCTACTCTCGAAGCTTGTACGCACATCTTTTACCAATTTGTAAGGATGCAATACATAATTCCGAATTTGCGAACCCCATTCTATTTTCATTTTGCCTGCTTCTACCTTATCGCGTTCTTCGTTTCGCTTGCGAATTTCAAGTTCATACAATTGTGATTTTAGCATTTTCATAGCTTTCTCTTTATTGCCTAATTGTGAGCGATCCTGTTGGCATTCAATTACGATACCTGTAGGTAAATGACGCAGCCTAACTGCCGTTTCTACTTTGTTTACATTTTGTCCTCCGGCACCGCTACTGCGGTAGGTTTGCCATTCAATTTCTGATGGTTTTACGTCAATCTCGATAGTGTCGTCCACAATCGGATAGCAGTATACTGATGCAAAAGAGGTATGTCGTTTTGCATTGCTGTCGAATGGCGAAATTCTCACCAAACGGTGCACTCCATTTTCGCCTTTTAAATAGCCATAGGCAAATTGACCTTTTATTTCAATGGAACAACTTTTAATACCAGCCACATCGCCGCTTTGTTCATCAACTATCGAAACGGTATATCCATTTTTTTCGGCCCACATGGTATACATTCTAAGAATCATGCTAGCCCAATCGCAGCTTTCGGTTCCGCCAGCACCAGCATTTACTTGTATAATGGCATCCAATTGATCTTCTTCGCCGCTCATCATGTTTTTAAACTCCAAATCGTCAATTAATTCTAAGGAGGACATGTAAGTTTGATGCAATTCGTCGTCCGTAACTTCACCAATCTCATTAAATTCTGCCAATACTTCTAGATCGGCTAAACTATTTTCGATTTTAGTATAGGCATCGACCCAAATTTTTTTGGAGCGAATGTTTTTTAAGAAAATTTCAGCTTTTTTCGAATTGTCCCAAAAATCAGGAGCTTGTGTTTGTTGTTCTTCGTCTTGGATGAGTATTACCTTCTGCGCAATGTCAAAGATACCTCCCCAGGGCCTTAGATCTGCCCTTTAATTCCAGAAAATTTTCAGTTGTCATCTTATTTAAGACTTAATAATAAGGTTTTCATTTCGGCAATTTCTTCTTTGCTTTTATCGCGCTCCGAGCGCTGCACAAGTGTAAGCATGTATTCAAGATCCGAAATTATGCTCTCTTCTTCGGCCCCTTCTTCATTTTCATCGGCCCCAAAACCAATGGTAAAGTTTCCATTTTCGTCAATGTGCTCATATGCCAAACGAAGCAGTTTAATTACCGCCGGATTGCCTTCTTCTTGAGCCATTTCACGCAAAACTCTAAGGTTTTTTGAGACCCATTGTGCGTCAAATTCTTTGGCTGATTTTGCTAAAATTTTATCGGCAAGTTCTATGGCTTTTGGATTGTGCATTATTGTAATTTTGAGGTGCGAAAATAAGATATTTTTTTGATTAGATAATTTGAAAGTTTGAAAATATAGATTTACGTTTCATTTCCTTGGTTTTATTACATGGATTGGAGCGGCCTTAAAAAGTAACAATGGATATAGTATTAATAAGTTAGGATGAAAGCAGAATTATTAACCATAGGCGATGAACTCCTTATCGGCCAAGTCTCAAACACCAATTCCGTTTGGATGGCACAGCAACTCAATGCAATAGGGGTTTGGGTTAATCAAATAACCACAGTAAGCGATGAGAAACAAAGCATTATCAAAGCCATGGACGAGGCATTGCAAAGAGCAGATATTGTTATAATCACCGGTGGATTAGGGCCAACAAAAGACGATGTCACAAAACTTGCACTTTGCCATTATTTTAAGGTGGGTTTGAAAAAGGAAGAAGCGGTTATCCAATTTATTAAGACCAATTTCTTGAAACGCGGCATCTCGTTTCTTCCGGTTCACGAAAGCCAGGCTCTGATACTTGAAAATTCTGAACTTCTATTTAATAACAACGGAACAGCTCCTGGCATGTGGATTAATCACCAAGGAAAAATAGTGGTTTGTTTGCCGGGTGTGCCCTTCGAAATGAAGGGAATAATGAGAAATGAAGTTTTACCTCGATTGACATCCCAATTTAATTTGCCGTTTATACTGCATAAAACGTTGGTGGTGCTTGGTATGCCAGAGTCAGATGTTGCCGATAAAATAGCAGATGTAGAAGATAATTTACCCGAACATATTAAATTAGCTTATTTGCCCAATTTTGGTATGGTAAGAGTTAGACTTTCTGGAATAGGCGTTGACGAAAGCATATTAAAACAAGAAATTGAACAGTATTTTTTGGACATTCAATCGATGTTGCCATCTTCAAATATTGCAGCTACCGATGATTTAAAATTAGAAGAAATTGTTGGATTGCTATTAACTTCCAAAAAGCAATCTTTAGCCATTGCCGAAAGCTGTTCGGGTGGATACATTTCACATTTAATAACCAGTGTACCTGGTTCGTCGGACTATTTTGTGGGGTCATTAATTGCTTATAGCTATCAAATAAAAATGGAGATACTTGGCGTAAATCAGCAAACCCTATTAGAATATGGGGCGGTTAGCGAAGCCTGTGTGAAAGAAATGGTGATGGGCATAAAAAATAAGTTCGGATCCGATTTTGCCATTAGTACCACCGGAATAGCAGGGCCTGGCGGGGCAACGCCTGATAAGCCTGTTGGAACTGTGTGGATTGCTGTTGCTGGGCCACAAGGCCTTAAAACACGAAAAATTATAGGCAATGGCGAACGAATGAATGTAATTGAGCGCACCGCATTGGTGGCCTTAGATATGCTTAGATGTATGATTTTGGAAACATAAGTGTTTTAATTACTCTTTTTCTGAGCGTATGGCCGTTGGTTTATCCATTGGTCCACGTTTGTGAATGACGAGGCCATTTAAGAAATTTCGCAAAATTTGATCGCCACAAGGTTTAAAGTTTGGGTGGTCGTCGCTGCGAAATAAGGCAGTTAGCTCGCTTTCTGTAATTCGGAAATTAACAAGTTTACAAATTTCAACTATTTCAGAGTTTCTTAAATGTAAAGCAACCCTCAATTTTTTTAAAATATCATTATTGCTCATCTTGATTTTTTATGGTTTTTTTTTGAGGCTTTTATTTCGAGTGAATTTGTTGAATCTACTATCAAAGTATAGCACACGAAGGTAGTTGATTTTGCAACATCGTTTAAAAAAGAATCGAAAATTTATCGTGTAAATGTATAAAATTTCAATAATTAGTAAATTGAAATACACCATTCACCTAATTTGCAATTAATTGATAATGAGCGAGTGTACATAATTGAACGCTAATTCATACATTTTTGTTACCTATATATCTGGGTTTCTAAATTAAAATTACACCGTTAATCGATTATTTGGTACTTTTCTATATTAATCATCTATAAGAGGGAGAGTAGTATTAAAAAGCAAACAGACAATGCGATTATTGTTAGCGTTTTAACTAAACATTAATGAGGTAATCTAGTTTTTATTTGTGGCCATAAATTTATTTATGGCCTTTTTTTTAGATTAATAATTAAAAAGCTATTTCGATTTAATAGCCAAGTAGAATTCCAACAGACTGTTTAGTACCGCTTGATTGGCATATTGATTTTTTATAAGCTTCAATCCATTATCTCTTACCGTATTGTAATGGTCGGGATTAGCCGATAAGGCCTTAAAGTACTTTTCGAACTGCTGGGGTGTATCGGCAATTAACAAATGTTCGCCATCGACGTAATCGATACCTTGGGCACCGATGCTTGTAGATATTACTAGCTTTGATGCAGCCATAGATTCTAATATTTTTAAGCGGATACCGCTCCCCGATAATAAAGGAACGACAGTAATGGCCTTATCGCTTACAAAACTATAGGCATCTTCAATCTCCCCCATCATTATTACATTTTCCAATTGCATTTTTGCCATATAGTCAGGCATGTTTTTGCCGGCTATATACAACTTGAAACGTTTATCAAGCGACAAAATTAATGGCCAAACGTTGTCGATAAACCAAAATACAGCCTCAACATTGGGCATCCATTCGAGCGACCCTAAGTGAAAAATATGGAATGGATTTTCGGAGGTTGATGGGTGCCAGTATTGAGTATTTATGCCTGCTGGTGAAACAAAGATTGGTCGATTAAATCCTAATTGCTCAAATAATTGCCCATCAAATTTTGTGACGGGCACCAAAGCGTCAAAATGGTTTATTACGCCTTTTTCAAAATTTTTTAAACGTTTGGCTAATAAACTTAAATACCATCGTTTTACTCTGTTTTTTTCATTAGAGGCCAAGCGCTGCCATATCTGATACTCAACATTGTGTTGCCTAAGTACCAATGGAGCTTTGCTGTTGTTGCGCAATACTTCGTGATACATGGCTACAAACGTTCCTTCTACTTGAATAATGTCGAAGGATTCAATTCTTAAAATCACCTCTAGTAAGTTCTTAAATTCTTTGGAGTAAAATCGACTTGCATTGTATGATTTTTTCGAAAAAAGGTTTATAAACGCAGCTAAAGGGCTGAGGTTTGTATTTATATCTACAATATGAACCTTAGCATATTTTGATAGTTCGGTATAAGCTGCTTTTTTATCAATACTATGCTTTTTGGCGTTTAAGGTTACTAAGGTAACGCTGTGTCCTAGTTCATGAAATCCTTTTGTATAGTTATAAATACCAATGGTACCTCCTTCATTTAATGGATAGGGAACGCGATGAGATACCTGTAATATTTTCAAGGATGTTTTTATTTACTGCGTTTTTTGAAAAATGCCAAGCGTTTCCAATTTATGCCTCTCTCAAAAATCTTTGCATCGGCATTGGCTTTAACGGTTAATATGATGGCAAATGGAAGGAGTATAAGTGTGCTCATCCATACCGATATATAGGCCGGTAAAATTTCGCCCTTGGCTATTTTTTCTCCAATAAGATTTATTGAAAAATAAAATATAAAAAGTACTACCGATACTACCATTGGCCAGCCAAATCCACCTCGACGAATGATTGCACCCATTGGAGCGCCGATAAAAAATAAAAGAATACACGACATAGCCAAGGTATACTTCTTATGCCATTCTACTTCATATTTTAATTGATTTTCGCGCTGTGTTAACACATCTCGATGACTGCTTTCGATGATACTGGCAATATTACGAGCATATTGGCGTGCACTTTCTAAAATTTCGGGCGTATAGTTGTTTTTTTTATCTGGTTGAGGCAATATTATTTTGGTTGCCGCTTCAGATTTGTTAGGGGTATTTATGGTGCTGTCTTTTAGTTCTATTCGCACACCTGATGTTTGAATTTCGGAAGCTTGATAATTTTCGTTCATTGAATTGGTGAGTAGCCTAAAACTGCCTAATGTTTGATAGAATGGTTTACTTATCAAACTTGTATCGAAACGGTAATGTTTTGAGGTGTCGACTCCAAAATGAAAATAGGGCAATAAAAACTGATACGTAAGTTTGCGGCGTTCACGTATTATTTTTTTAAGAGAATCAATTTTTAGGTTGAGTTCATTCACGTTCATCATTCGATAATCTTCTTTGAATAAATCTTTTTGTGTGCGTTTGAAGGATAAATCGGATAGATCGATAGCAATTGCTTGTGATTTAAACTTCATTACATTGTGTTGAAACGATTTGTAATAGGTAGGATTGTCAATCATCTCTTGATACCTAACGCCGTTTTCAAGGGTTAATATTAAGTTTTTTTCATCAGGCGTCATTTCCATGCTTCCGCTTTTTGCAAGAATAATGGTATTGTTTCCTCGTCCTGATCCTTTTACATAGATCAATATATCTTCGATTGATTTACCGTCACTCAATTTTTTGCCAATTTTAATGGCATAGCCGTCAATATCTTTAAAAAACACACCCTCTTTAATGCTAAAGGCGGGGCGTTTGTTGCTTACATCATACAGCAGCGCTCCCCAATTTAAATTGGCTTTTGGAATCAGAATATTGGAAGCGTAAAAGGCAAATCCAGCTATACACAGGATGGCAATATACATGGGTATAAAAAGCCGCAAAAGGGAAATTCCTGCCGATTTGATAGATACCAGTTCATAATTTTCACCAAGATTGCCAAATGTCATGATAGACGATAAAAGCACAGCCAAAGGCAATGCCATGGGGATAAGGTGTATGGCCGAGTAGCCAATAAACTCCATTATTACATACCATTCGAGTCCTTTGCCAATCAAATCGCCTATGTATTTCCATAAAAATTGCAATAAAAAAAGAAAGAGGGTAATGAAAAACGTAGCAATAAAAGGCCCTATAAAGGTTCGAAGTATTAGGAGATGTAGTTTTTTGATGCCCAAGTTTATTTAGAATTAACTAATTGCAGTTCACAATTTTCAATCCGAAATTCCTTTTTACAAATAAATTCGTATTCAGATGCATGGTTAGAAGCGATAATAAGCATTCGCGACTTTGTGAATTGAGTGACAAGCTCCTGATAAATCGAAATATTTTGGGTATCAAAATTTGAGCAAGGCTCGTCCAAAAAAATTACATCACTGTTCGAAAACAGAGCTAAGGTATTTTTAAATCGTTGTTTGATGCCCGACGATAATTGTTTTATACGTTTATTGACATAAGCTTCTAAATTACTCAATTGTATAATGGCATCGCAATCAAGATTATTATAAGCCGATTTGTGTTTAAAATGAAAGGCTAGGTGTTCTTTAACCGTTAAATCATCAAATAAATCGATATAAGGCGATGAAAACACAAAATCGGGAGCGTTAAGCTTTTGGTCGTTTAAAGTCCATTGAACACTGCCAGATTCAAAATAAAGAAAGCCAGCCATAATTTTTAAAAGGGTACTTTTGCCCGATCCGTTTGCGCCAAGTATTGCAATTTTTTCAAGAGGTTGGATACTCAGATTAATGGATTTTAGAACGTTCTGAGATCCAAATCGTTTACTTAGATTTTCGATATGTAATGCAGTAGCCAATATTTGATTTAATGAATTAGGCAGTAGGCAAACTAAATAGGGGTTTACATTTAACGTTATTCCTATTAATAAATTCCAACAGTATTTATTTTGACAAAAATCCTTTCATTATCCCTCTATCCGATTCTTTGATAAACGTTAGGATTTCATCACGTTCTTTGGTGGCAGGCATTTCGGCTTCAATTTTTTTGATTGCAGAGGCATTGTTATATCCACGCATGTATAAAATTCGATAAATTTCTTGTATCTCAGATATTTTTTCGGATGAAAAGCCTCTTCTGCGAAGTCCTATGGAATTTACACCTTCGTAGGATAAAGGCTCACGAGCAGCTTTCGAATAAGGGGGCACATCTTTTCGAACCAATGATCCACCCGATATCATCACATGAGTACCAATTTTGGCAAATTGATGAACCGCCGATAAGCCGCCAATTATAGCCGATTCTCCAATTTCGACATGGCCAGCCAATTGCACGGCATTGGCCAATATGCAATGGTCGCCAATGATACAATCGTGTGCTACGTGTACATAAGCCATCAATAAACAATTGTTTCCAATAATGGTTCGCCCACTTGCACTTGTCCCTCTATTTAAAGTTACACACTCTCTTATTACCGTATTGTCGCCAATGATGGTTAAACTCTGTTCTCCATCAAATTTAAGATCTTGAGGAATGGCGCTTATTACCGAACCTGGAAATATTTTTACATTTTTCCCAATTCGTGCCCCTTCCATAATGGTTACATTGGAGGCAATCCAAGTTCCTTCGCCTATTTCCACATTTTTATGAATGGTAACAAATGGATCAATCAATACGTTTTGCGCAAGTTTGGCTTCTGGACTAACGTATGCTAGTGGTTGGATCATGCTCATTAATTTAGTTCGGTTTGTTCAGATTTATTGCGAATTACTTGGGCCATCATTTCGGCTTCACATACTATTTTATTGCCAACAAAAGCTGTTCCCCTCATCAAACACATGCCTCTACGGATAGGAGCGATGAGCTCCATTTTTAAGATTAAGGTATCGCCTGGTACCACTTTGCCTTTAAATTTTGCTGAATCAATTTTTACAAAATAAGTGCTAAAATTTTCAGGATCTGGTTCTCTGCTCAAGATAAGTACGCCACCCGTTTGGGCCAAGGCCTCAATCTGCAAAACTGCAGGGAATAAAGCTTCGCCAGGAAAATGGCCTGGGAAAAAGTATTGATCGGCACTTACATTTTTTACAGCCACAACCTCGTTTTCGGAAAGTTTTATTACCTTATCCACCAACAAAAATGGCCAACGGTGAGGTAAAAGTTTTTCAATTTGTGAATGTGAATATATTGGAGGTTTGGAAGGGTCGTAAACGGGAACGTCTACCTTAAACTTATTTTCCTTTTTTATTTTTTCAATCTGACGTTTAATTTTTTTGGCAAATTCAATATTTGCGGCATGTCCTGGACGTGCTGCCATAATTTGCGCTTTAATGGGTGTTCCAATTAAAGCCAAATCTCCAATCATATCTAACAACTTATGACGTGCAGGCTCGTTGTGAAATCTTAGTTTGACGTTATTGAGTATACCTTCTTTTTTTACTTCAACTTTGGGCTTATTAAACAGCTTGGCTAAATTTTCGAGTTCGTAATCTTCAACAACTCTGTCTACAATTACAATGGCGTTATTTAAATCGCCGCCTTTAATTAAGTTATTTTGAACCAACATTTCTAATTCATGCAAAAAACAAAAGGTTCGGCAGCTTGCAATTTGTTCGCCAAATTCGTTAAGTGAAGTAATAGATGCATGTTGGCTTCCTAAAACTGGTGAATTATAATCGACCATAACCGTAAGGCGGTAGTCGTTTAATGGCATGGCCACCATTTCAACATGATTTTCGGCATCTCGATAACTAATATTTTCTGTTATTTCAAAATATTCTCGCTCCGCTTTTTGGTAAGTAATGCCAATGGATTTGAGTCTATTCACAAATTCGATAGAACTGCCATCCATAATAGGCATTTCGGGACCATCAATTTGCATAAGCACGTTGTCGATTTCTAAACCTGCTAATGCAGCCAAAACATGTTCGACGGTTGAAATTCGTGCGCCATTTTGTTCTAAGGTAGTACCACGTGAGGTATCTACCACTAAGTCGCAATCGGCTTTTATGGTCGGTTTATTTTCTAAATCTATTCGTTGAAAAACGTATCCGTGATTTTCATCGGCAGGATTAAACGTTAAATTTACGGCTTGTCCGGTATGTAAACCCACGCCCGACATGGTAAACGATGTTTTTATGGTTGTTTGGAATTTTTCCATTGAATTTTATTTTTTTTCTAGTTGTGTAATGCGCGCATCTAAAACGGGCAATTTTCGAAAAATAACCTGCGATTTAAAGGCCTCTTTTAAAGGCATAATTGGACTTCCAATCCACTGTTTGCCTTCTTCTTTAATGCTTTTAGGAATTCCACTTTGAGCGCCAATTTGTGTTCCATTGGCAATGCTAATATGTCCAACAAATCCAACTTGACCTCCAATGACACAGTTATCTCCCAATTTAACCGAACCCGATATTCCTGCTTGTGCGGCAATGACGGTGTTTGCTCCAATTTCAACGTTATGGGCTACTTGTATCAAATTATCTAATTTTACGCCTTTACGCAAAATAGTACTACCCATTGTGGCTCTGTCGATGGTGCAATTTGCCCCTATCTCAACATTGTCCTCTATTATTACATTGCCTACTTGAGGTATTTTAATATAGCTGCCATCTTTTTGTAAGGCAAACCCAAACCCATCCGATCCTACTACAGTTCCGCTATGAATTATGCAATTGCTGCCAATGTGTGTTTCGCTATATAATTTAACGCCCGAATAAATTACAGTATTATCGCCCAAGGTGCAATTGTCGCCAACAAAGGCTTGAGGGTATATTTTTACATTTTTACCAATTTTTACATTCTTTCCAATAACCGAAAATTCGCCAAGGTAAAGCCCCTCCATAATTTCGATGTTATCGTTGACATGGCATTTTTC
>CAMDXE010000033.1 GCA_945878925.1 Chitinophaga pinensis | reverse complement strand
CAGCCAATGGTCCAATCACTTGTACCCATAGCGCCTACATACGGCACGTTTAAAAACTTGTATGGGTTTTGTGCAAAAGCCGACCCGATACCTAAAATTACCATTGTTACCAATACTTTGAAGCTTGTAAATTTTTTCATATTTTATATAATATTTCACCGCAAAGCACATATTGCTGTCTTATGGCTGTATTATGCCGCTATTATTATATTGTAAACAGATAATCTATTTGTAAGTATTTAGTGTAACTAGGATGTTATTAAAAGTTAAAGAATGCAAAGCCTTGCCTAACCCAAACAAGCAAAAGGTAAGAGATGATTCTATTTTTAATGGAATTTAAATGCAATGGCGGCCGTAACCGTTTGCCCAAGCGAATATTTAAAGATGGTATTATCCTTAGCATTCGAATAATATTTATCAGCATCCAAATCCTGATAAAATATCATATCCTGAGCCAAAACATCGCCAATTGTTAATTTATATTCCCACTTTTTAACTGATTTATTCAGTTGAAAGTCAATCACAGTTCTTGTATTTTCGAATATATCAAAACCGTACTTTGCTAATTTAGGTGCACCAACGAAGGCAATTCTACGTCCAATTTTATTGTAATAAATATTGGCTCCCCATCCATTTTTTACATCATTAAATTGCAAACCCATATTAAGTACAAAAGGCGATTGACCCTGCAAAGGTCTATTGGTCATAGCAGCCGACAAATCGGTGAATTGTATCGTTGATTTTACGAGCGCAAGGTTTGTAAAAAACGTTAAATTTTCCCAAAATTTTTGACCTGTAGCTTTGCTAATAAACCCAAATGATTTTCGGTATTCTAATTCAATTCCATAGTTTTCGGCATTTTTTTGATTAGAATATCCAAAGGTACGAATGGCTACTTGGGTTATGTCGATGGACATTTCTATGGGGTTTGTTATTTTTTTATAAAATACCCCTGCAGAAACAACCTCCTTACTTGAGGGAAACCATTCCCAGCGCAGGTCATAATTCCAAATTTTTGCCGGTAGCAGATGTGTATTGCCAGCTATATTCGAATTTAAATTAAAATTATAAAATGGGAATGCAGCTAATTCTCTAAATTCTGGTCTATTTACCGTTTTCCCTCCCGATAATCTTAAATTAGCTTTCTCAGTTATGTTCCAAGTCATATTGATGGAAGGTAAAAAATTGATATAGATAGAATCGATAACTAATGGAAGATTTGTGGCGTCGGAGGTATTAATTTGTTGATGATAACTTTCGAGACGTGAGCCATAAACAAGTCTTAAATTTTTAAATAAGCGTGTATCCATCATGGCGTAAACCGCATTTAATTTTGAGCTGGCATCGTAATTATCGCGCGATGGTGAGCTTTGTTCAACCAAATAAACCCCATTGTCGTTAATGTTATTGGCCCCTAAATTTACATCTGGAGTTCCGGTAATGCCCCATGGACCATAATAGGTAAAGTAGCGAGAATTGAACTCTCTATTTCGCAATTGAGAAAAGACACCAGTTTTGAATTCATTTTTAGTAATTTTAAATTTGAAAGGAATACTGTAACTCATCGTTCCACTAAAAATCCGTTCCGACATATCGGAATAAAAACGCCCTGATGAGGCTGCAAATTGATTGTTATTGACAGCAAGACTGTATGCATTGCTGTTATCTCCTTCGCCCGAGTATGAAGCTATTCGGTAATCGGGCATGGAGCGAAAAATATTTCCTGCATTGAGTACCCAATTCAACCTATGCTTTTTGGTAAATAGTATATGTTCGCCCGTTATTTGGGTTGATAATATCCTATTCTGGCTGTAAATATTGCTATACGATCGTGAATAATATAAATTTTCGCCGCTGCTTAATCCGGTTCTATTGGTGGTTATGTCATCTGCATTTTGGTTGAAGAGATTTTTTAGGGCAATTACATGTTTTTTCTTAAAGGTATATCCAAAATTAAGAATGGCGCCGAACGCAACCGTATTGGTATATTGCTTATCTAAAAAACACTGGTCCAAATTGTTGTCTTCATACCTAAATTTCTGCTGAACTGATTGAGTAAATCGATTATTATTTGAATAGGTAAATGAAGCTAAGGTGCCAAATGAATTTTTATTGTGTTTGAAATTGTTGCCCCACGAATAGGATAAATTGCTATTTGGTAAGGCTTGTTTATCATAAATTTTCCAATCGTTATTAAGTTTTTTAGTAAAGTCGACGTAAATATTTTTTTCTTGCCCTTCTCTATAAAGTTTAAGTTCCGGCAAGCTTCGTGTGCCATTATCAAAACCAAATACATCGGTTCGGGAGGTTCTGAAGTGCGAAAAATTTTGAAAAGTTGTTAAAGAATGGGTCCCAATCGAAAAATTAAGGATTGAGGTTTTTGTTGCTGGAATACTTTTAGTGTTAATCATAATGATTCCTCCTGCAAAATCACCCATCATATCAGGAGAAGGCGCTTTATAAATCATAAGATTATCGATTAAATTGGCTGGTATGATATTAAAGGCAAAAGCCTTACGGTCGCTTTCGGTGCTTGGCAAAGGCGCTCCGTTTAGATAAGCCGAATTGTAACGGTCGTTCATTCCACGAATGATTGCAAACTTATTTTCTTGTATGCTTGTTCCCGATACTTGTTTGAGGATATCGGACACAGATCGAGCTGCGGTTTTAGTAAACTGACTTGTTGTTATTCCATCGCCAACCGCTACTTGGTTTTTTCGAGCAATATTTATGGCCTCAAAAGACGATTCCTTGGCTTTTCCAACCACCGTTACAGCATCCAAATCTTTGCCACTTGTAGATAGTTCTTCCATAGCTATATCGAGATAAACCGTTTCGTTTGGCTTAACTATAACTCCAGTTAGGGTTATTTCTTTGTACTGAATGTATTGTATGGTTAAATTATAAGAATTTGGCATTACCAAAAGTTCATAATTCCCGGCTGAATCGGTCGATACGGCCAGGGCCGATCCTTTAACAAATACTGTTACGTCCGATAAAGCCAAACCAGAAGTCTTTTCTGTAATTTTTCCTGCAATTTTGCTTTGAGCTCCTGAAAGTAGAGGAGTTAACATTACGAACACATAAAAAATAAAGGGTATTAGAAGGGATCCTTGATTTACTTTATAGGGAGTTTTCATACACTACAAAGTTGATTCTGAAATATTAATTGTATTTTTCCCTAACGTTAATTAATAGTTAATAGGCTCTAAAAAACACTCAATCTTCTACACATCTGTTGCACATTCGAAAAACGAAAAACGCGATTGTCCATAATCTCTATGGTATTTAAAAGCGTCATGCGTTAGTGATAAAGAGGCGCGATGCTCGACAACCAAAACGCCTCCTGGCAACAATAAATTTGCATTAAAGACAAGTTTGGGCAATAATGAAAGGCTGAGATGATCGTAAGGTGGATCGGCAAAAATTATTTTATATTGTGTGGAATGGGCTTGTTTTAGCCATTTAAAAACATCGCAGTTGATTATGTGGTGTTCCTTAAACTTTAATTGATTGAATATAAGTTTAATAAATGCCACCGAATGAAAGTTGGCATCAATGGCCGTAACGCTGGAGGCGCCTTGCGAGGCAAATTCATAGGCTAAATTGCCGGTACCGCTAAACAAATCTAAACACGGTTGGTCTTGCAGCTCATAATTTGATAATAAAATGTTGATGAGCGATTCTTTTGATCTATCGGTTGTAGGCCGCGCAGGTATTTTGGAATGGGGTTCGAACCTAAATCCTCGGTATTGCCCGCCTATTATTCGCATAGCATGGCTTGTACAGCAAAGGTGTGAGCAAGCAAATGAGGCTGTTTTATGTCTTCGCTAATAGTATAGTTCTCAATCCATAGATTGATATCCTTTATATAGTTTTTGAAAAGATCGAACAACTCGGTCCGATTTGGTGGCTCGCCTAAGATAACAAGTTCAGTTTCGCCTGGCAAAAAATGCAATTGTTCAAAAATGAGCATTACAAAGTAAAAAACGTCGTCGTTGGTTTTGGCTTGATAGGTATTGCACAAAACCAGTTGGGCATTGTTTATGGCAAATATTATGAGGGTTTCGTTGTTGATCGAAAAAAGTATGCGGGGCTGTTTGAAATTGACCTCTTTATATAATTTTTTTAAAATAACGGAAGCCTCGTGCTGAAAGGTAACCCTTTGGAATTTGGCTGTGACTAAGGAAACAAAAGTGGGGTCTAAAAAATAGGCAATGCCGATTCCATTATCTGATTTGTCGAGATAAAGTTCTTCGGATTCGGGCCATTCATGGCTAAGTTTATAAATGTCGGAAAGGTTGGCACTATAAAAGTTTTCGGGAACGCTAATAAAGGGTTTACGTCTAATTAAAACGGTGATATTGGTATAAATCTCAGGCAGTTTTTCTAAAATTTGCTCTAAAATGGGTTGGTCAAAAAAAGGATAAACTTCTATATTAGCCACAAGTCCATCCTTTTTTACCGTTATCAGGGTAAGTTCGCTACCATTTAATTCAATGATTAATTTATGTGAAATTGAATGTGCCAAACTTTATTTATGTCATATATCGGTTGCCAATCCATACAAATCGTTTTGTGATAAAACCAGGATCAACGAGCGATCCATTGCCCGACCCATTGCCTCCACTTACATGAAAATCGGAAAAAGCAGCGTGTTGGTTTACAAAAACTTGCCCTGTAAAATTAAAGGAAACGGGCACAAAGGCGGCATTGAATTTTTCTTCAATTATTTTGCTAAGCACAAAATCGGTGCAATGTACCAGGCATGTTATGCCTCCTGAAATGGCACATCCTCGAAGCGCTAGTTCAATACTTTTTTCGGTGTGTTCGGTTTTTACAACAAACACCATAGGCCCAAAAACTTCACGTTGAAATATTTCTTGTTTGCCGCTATCTAAGCCCAATACTTTAATAGATTGTGTTCGAGCGGCCTCGTATTCAGGCATTTTAAAGGATTTGGCTTCGGCTATTTTCGATCCCAATGCGAGCGATATGTCCTTAATTTTCTTTAAAGTGGTATCATTTTGTACACACCCAAGGGTTGATGGTCCCCATTTATTTTGCAATAAATCATCCAAAGCTTTGCGCAATCGGTCACAAAAATCGTCGAAAGAAACAGTTCCCCCGGTTATTTTTATGCCCGAGGCGGCTACATAAATATTTTGTGGAGCCGTACACATTTGCCTCGAATACAAGGATAGGCTAAAAGCAAGGTTATTCACCAAGCCTTCGATGTCTTTGGTCGAATCAATTATGACCGGATTAATGGCAGCTTTTTCGGTGAAGCTTATTTTAGGTAGCGATTCTATATAATTTCCGAATTTTGAATTCCCGGTAAAATCAATAAGTTTTATAGCTGCATGTTCGGCTAATTCTTTGGTAATAGGTTTGTCGCTGGTGTCAACCGCCATCTGTATGGTATCCATCCTAAGCCCCGATTCTTTAAGTAAGTTGCGCATTTCGGCCACTACAATGGCAATAGGCAATACGGCTTTAGGATGTGGTTTTACGATGACTGGGTTTCCGGTAATGAGGCTTGCAAAAATTCCAGGTAAACTGTTCCAAGTAGGAAAGGTTGAACATCCTATAACCAAACTAATGCCTCTGGGAATAGGGTTATACGTTTTGCGCATCGAAGAGGCATTGCGCCCAGCGCCCGACTCGCTCTTAACAAATTCGGGAAAGCGTTTGATTTCGCTAAATCCCATAGCAATAGATTCTAAGGCTCGGTCGCAAGCGTGCGGCCCAGCAGCTTGAAAAGCCATTAAAAATCCTTGGCCGGTAGTATGCATGGTGGCATGGGCCAATTCAAAAAAACGGGATTCAATACGCTCGAGCGCTTCGGCTAATATTCCGGCTCGTTCTTCTATACCTACTTTTTGCCAAGTTTTTCCAGCCGATTGTGCATTTTCGATTATTTTTTCGATATCAATCACCGGATATCGAATGCCTAAACCGGTTTGCAGATAGGGCGATACTTCCTCGCCAACCCAAACATCGCTTTTAATATGGTGTTCTGTAAAATCCATATTAAATCGATTTTGAAAGGCGGCTAAGCCTTTTTCTTTCAGTTCGTCCGAATATGTTTTTACATTATCCGAATATACCGAATGGTAAATGCGGTTGGCAATGGATTCGACGGCTTGATATATGAGTTCCTTATGCTTTGTAAAAACCTGCATTTTGCGGCAAAGATAATCCGATTTTATATTTGCCATTTACCATTTTGTGATTTTGCCTTTTTAATTGAGGTTTTAATGGACTCTCAATATAATATTGAATAATTTTCCTTTAGACACAGAAGGAGCGCCAAGTTTTAAAATTTTATGATCTAGAAGAATAATAGTTTGACGAAAAAGTGGGCACAAAAAAAGGTCGGTTATTTAAAACCGACCTTTTCTTTAGAAATTATTAAGTCTACCGTCTTCCTCTTTTTTCTGAAGGTTCGGCTTTAATCCTTCGGTTTTTCCATTCAAATTTATTAAGACTGTCTAAAACCATGCGTTCTGTTGATTTTTCAATCTCAAAAAAGCTAAATTTATCCAAAATCTCAATTCTTCCAAACTGAACGCGTTGGCCATTTCCGGCATCATTCACTATTCCCATCAAACGCTGAGGATTTAATTCGTCCATTTTGCCACAATTAATAAATAATCGGGCAAAATTATCGCCGTCATTCCCACCTTTATATCCGCTATTGCGCGATCCTCTATCCCTGTCGTATCCACGGTCGCCACCTCTATCGCCACCACGGTCGCCGCCACGGTCGCCTCCACGGTCGCCATCTCGGCCTCTGCTTCCTCGATCTCGTCTATCGCCTCTGTCGCCTCTGTCGCTATCGCGTCCGCCATCGCGATCGCTGCCTTCGGGAACATTCAAACTGGCCGAATTTTGATAATAAATTAAGAAACGGTGAAACTCTTCAGCCACAATCTTTCTAATTAAATCCTCTCGGCTAAAGCTTTCGAATCGGGCAAAAATTTCAGGCAAGAAAGGCTCAATATCGTTATCCATTGCCTCAGTTTTTTCAATTTTATCAATAAGATTGAATAACTGAACACGGCAAATTTCGGAACCTTCGGGAATTAATTTTTTCTCAAATTTCTTTTTAATTACATTTTCAATTTGACGAATTTTTGAACGTTCTTTGGTGTTAGCCAATACCAAAGAAATTCCGGTTTTGCCGGCTCTTCCTGTTCGTCCGCTTCGGTGGGTATAGGTTTCGCTTTCGTCGGGTAGGTTGTAATTTATCACATGCGTTAAGCTGTCCACATCAATTCCTCGCGCGGCCACATCGGTAGCCACCAATAAACTCACATTTTTATTTCTAAATTTATCCATCACCCTGTCGCGTTGTTGCTGACTAAGGTCGCCATGCAAAGGTTCGGCATCGTATCCGTCCTCCATCAATTTATCGGCAATTCGCTGAGTATCTAGTTTTGTTTTGCAAAACACAATCCCATATATTCCTGGATAATAATCAACGATGCGCTTAAGAGCCAAATAGCGATCGCGTTCGCGAATGTAATAATAGTGATGTTCTACTTGGTTGGTTGTAGCATTGCGGTCGCCGGCTGTAATTTCTACAGGATTGTTCATGTATTTATTGGCCAATCGCTGTATTTCACGCGGCATAGTGGCACTAAAAAGCATGGTGGTTCTGTCGTTAGGGCAACTTGATAATATAATATTTATATCGTCGATAAAGCCCATATTTAACATTTCGTCGGCCTCATCCATAACCACAATTTCAATGGCTGAAAGGTCGGCTGCTTTTCGCTCGATTAAATCGATTAAGCGACCAGGAGTGGCTACCAAAATATGAACACCATTGCGCAAATCGCGAATCTGGTTGGTAATGCTAGTTCCGCCATACACTGGCAAAACTTTTAACTTGCCCATAAATTTGGCATACGATTCAATGTCTTTTGCTATTTGAACACAAAGTTCGCGGGTTGGTGCCAAAACCAACGATGAAGGGGTGCGAAGGCTTGTATCGGTCCATTGTAGCAGAGGTAAACCGAAGGCAGCTGTTTTGCCAGTTCCGGTTTGGGCCAAGCCAACAATATCGCTTCGGTTATCTAAAACCTGTGGAATTACTTTAGCTTGAATAGGAGTAGGGGTTTCATAACCTAATTCGGTTATGCCTTTTAAAATTTCCGGCTTTAGGCCGAATTCTGTAAATGTTGTCATTGTTTTATTGTATTGTTAAATTGTTTTTTTTGAATGTTTGAAAATTTGGGATTGTGAATATGTAAATATTCAAAACCCCTATAAAGGTTTAGCGCTGCAAATTTCTTCAGCTTTATTTACCATATTTTCGGAACCTATAAATAAAGGAACCCTCTGATGTAATTGCTTTGGAATAATATCCATAATGTTAGTTGTGCCATTGTTGGCTTTGCCTCCTGCCTGTTCTACAATAAATGCAAGGGGATTGCACTCATACATTAAGCGCAATTTTCCATTTGGCGAGCTCAGGGTAGCAGGGTAAATAAATATGCCGCCTTTTAAAAGATTGCGATGAAAATCGGCAATAAATGAGCCTATGTATCGCGCACTGTATGGGCGGTTGCTAGCCTTATCGCTTTCTTTGCAATAGCTTATATACGTGTTGAGCGCATCCGAAAATTCAATGGAATTGCCTTCATTTATCGAATATATGCTGCCGTTTTTAGGAATAGTAATGTTTGGGTGACTTAGGCAAAATTCGCCAATTGAGCTATCTAAGGTAAAGCCGTTTACACCTTGGCCGGTGGTGTAAACTAACATGGTACTCGATCCATAAATAATATAACCTGCCGCTATTTGATTTCGCCCTTTTTGCAGGCAATCTTCTAAAGTTACATCAGTCGAAACTGGGCTAATCCTGCTAAAAATGCTAAATATGGTGCCGATGGAGGCGTTCACGTCGATGTTGCTACTGCCATCAAGGGGGTCCATAGCCACAATGTATTTTGATGAGGCCCTATTCGAATTAGGTACTCTAATAATTTCCTCGTTTTCTTCGGATATGATGGCACAACAATCTCCTCCTAATGAAAGGGCTGCAATGAACTCTTCATTAGCCATGACGTCCAATTTTTTTACTTCTTCACCTTGAATATTAGTGGTGCCATGTGTGCCAAGAATGTCAACTAAACCAGCCTTTCTAACATCGCGGTTTACAATTTTTGCCGCTAGAATAATATCTTGAAAAATTCGTGTTAAATTACCGGTTGCAGCAGGATTAAGTTCTTGTTGTTCGGAAATGAATTGGGTAAGGGTTACTACTTTTTGGGTCTTCATCTATAAATTACTCTTGTTCTGTATTTTGCCATAAGAACTCAGAGTGGAGATGGTATTGGTAAAGCCCGGCACCCCTAAGTCCTTTTTAATAAGGCCGCAAATATAGTATAAATAATTCTAATTACAATGTAAGTGGTTCTAAATTATTGCCATACCTTTATTTATGCAACCGTAACCTTGAACATATTTAGTATTTTTGCCCAAGATGTTCACCGGAATAACTGAAACTATTGGAACCCTTGAATCTATTGAAATTGAGGAATCGAATAAAGTATTTAAAATTAAATCAGAGATAAGTTCTACACTCAAAGTTGACCAAAGTGTGGCTCATGATGGAGCTTGTTTAACGGTAACAAAAACCGATGGTCAATCCCATTGGGTAACCGCTATTGGCGAAACCTTATCGAAAACTAATTTAGGAACTTGGGAAGTAGGCCAAAAAATAAACCTAGAGCGATGCTTAAAATTAGGCGACCGATTGGATGGCCATTGGGTGCAAGGCCATGTAGATACAGTGGGCATGTGCACCTCACTTAGTTACGAAGGAGGCAGCTGGAAATTTGAATTTTCTTATAAAAATAGTTTAGACTATCGAACTGTAGCCAAAGGTTCGATTACCATTAACGGGTGCAGCCTTACGGTAGTGGAAAGTTTTTCGGAAAAATTTTCAGTAGCCATTATACCGTATACCTTCGACCATACTACTTTCAAGACTTTAAAAATTGGTAGCTTTGTAAATTTGGAATTTGATATCTTAGGCAAATGGGTCAAAGAATGGATGAAGTAAAAGGCAAATTGTATATTGTGCCAACGCCTATTGGAAACATGGGCGATATAACCTTAAGGGCCATTGAAGTTTTAAAAAATTGCAATTTGGTTTTGGCCGAAGATACTCGCGTAACAGGAAAATTGCTAGGCTTGCTCGGTATTAAAAAGGACCTGCTTAGCATGCATAAATTTAATGAACATAGCCGATTAGATTCTGTTATGAACAGGTTAAAAGAAGGTCAAATTATTGCTTACTGCTCAGATGCGGGCACGCCAGGTATTTCCGATCCAGGGTTTTTAATTGTAAGGGAATGCCATAGGAATGAAATTGCGCTTGAAGTATTGCCTGGCGCAACGGCCTTTATTCCGGCATTGGTGGCCAGCGGATTGGCTGCGGAGCGTTTTGTTTTTGAGGGTTTTTTGCCAGCAAAAAAAGGACGGCAAACCCGATTTAAGGAATTGGCCATCGAACCAAGAACTATTTTGTTTTATGAAAGCCCGTTTAGATTGGTAAAAACCCTTAACGATTTAGGCGTCTACTTAGGCAAAAACCGAAAAGCATGCGTAAGTCGAGAACTTACCAAACATTTTGAAGAAAACAGAAGGGGAACTTTAGACGAATTGGCAAAGCATTATACCACAAACCCTCCAAAAGGCGAAATTGTGCTTGTAGTGGAAGGAAATATCGAATAGATTTTTTTTGTATCGGGCAAGCCAATCATGTGTTATTCAACAAGCATTGATAAAGAATTGAAGGATCTGCAAATTCATTTTCAAAGGCAATTAAAAAAGGAAAGGCCCTTTGAAAGAATGGATATTAATTTGGGCTTTAGTCATAATTTTACCCCTATTATTAGCAACGATGAGCCCCAAGTTTTAAGCATGGCACAATGGGGTTTGGTGCCCTCATGGGCCAAGGATCAATCGTTTCGGGCCAATACCTTAAATGCAAGAATTGAAACTATAACCCAAAAACCAACGTTTAGGCCCTACCTCAACAACAGGTGCTTGATTATTGCCGATGGGTTTTATGAATGGCAATGGCTTGATACCAAAGGTAAAAAAAAACAAAAGTATTTCATATCTATACCCGACAAAGAAATTTTTACGTTTGCGGGTTTATTTTGCGATAGTTTGGATAGGGCGAGCGGAGCTATTTATAGAACCTATTCCATCGTTACCACCGATGCCAATGAATTAATGGCAACCATTCACAATACTAAAAAACGAATGCCAATAATTTTGCCAAGCACTTTCGAAGCACATTGGCTGAATCTAGGAGCCCTAAATGATTTTGCAAAAATCGAAACCGAGCTTATTGCTACAAAGCGTTAAGGACTTTGCCTTATTTTACAAGCATCCTAAATTTAACTTCCACATCCGTTTCGCCAGCCGTACAGCCTCCATTTTTCGATCCCGGTTGATGCTTTAAGGTAATCACCACATCGCCAGCCGAGCTGCTGCCGGTTTTCCATGTCGAGGCTAAGCCAAGTTGATAGGTTCCGTCGGTATCGGTTCGGTTAATAACTGTATTCACATTTTGTATCGCATAACAAATAATGTGAGTGGCCCTTTCGGCAAATATTTCTTGACTAACATCATCCACTGCATTGGCATTCGATTCATCCAATAGTTTCAAATTCACACGGTAGTAACTGCTGTCGTTTAGCGAAATGGTATCCCATTGACTAGGCGATTTGCCGCCTATTCCGTCTAAATCACGAAAAAAATAATTTAGTTTATTTCCAGTTATGGTGTCGGTTAATTCAATTTTTAAAGTTGTGATTAGTTCTTTGTCATTGGTTTGAATAGGTAGAACGGAGGGGTCGGTGCAGCCATTAATTGCATAAGCAATGGCCACAAAAGCTGAAAAATAAAAGAAGGTTTTAATAAAAGAGTGTTTGGTCATTTGTTTTATGGATGCTTTGAGTTAAAATTTAAGGTTTAAACCAGCTGTAACTTGTCGTCCAAGGTCGTCCGAAAAGTATCTAAATCGGTTTAAATAATTGCGATACCGTGTATTTAATAGGTTATCAGCCGATAAAAATACTCGTAAATTTTCATACCGCAAAAAATTTGTGATAAACGCTGCATTTAGAAGGACATATCCATTGGGCGGTGCCATATAATCGCTTCCATCTGTGTATCGCTTTTGTTTAAGAACGTGTTGGGCCGTAAGCTTGAGTGAGGTATTTTTTAATTTTTTAATTTTTACAGGCATATAACTTATGGTATGGAAAAAAGTATAAGGAGGAATGGTATTAATATAGCCTAAATTAATTTTGTCATAAACATTAAGGATGCTTATTTTTTCGGCAACCGACCAGTTATGGGGCAATACCTGTTCGGCTAGTAGATCGATGCCCAAAACTAGGGCCGAGGTTTGAACATAATTATAGGCCGGAAATGCACCTCGAATGGTGAGTTCGGGTGGAAACTTTGGTTTGAGGTAAATATAGTTTTGGATGTGTTTTCCATAGCCTTCTATCTCGAAAAGTGTTTTATTGTGGCGATATTTAAGCAACCCACTAAGCGTATGGGCATGTTCGGGTTTTAAGTTAAAATTGCCATATTCGATAGCTGCTGCGCCATGATGCAGTCCCTCGCTAAATAGCTCGTTTATATTTGGGTTTCGCCAAGCCTTGCCCAATTGCAGGGCCGCTTGCCAATCGTGGCTAATTTTATACAACCAGCCTCCTTGCCACGACCACCCTTCGAATTGCAAGGGATAGCAAACATTTAAGGCATTTACCCATTTGTAAGCTAATAATTTTATCGAACCGTAATGGTATCCAAATTCAAATTCGTTACGGTTCTTTTTATAGCGCAGAATGCTAAAATGATGAAGTTCGGATTTTGAATAATTGGGAATAAAATAGCGTCCTTGATAAATATTGGTTTGATAATTTACGGAAATGCCCGTTTTAATCAGCAAGGTGCTTTTTATTTTTTTGGCAAGCACGGCATCCAAATTTTGGGTACTTAGTTTGAAATCGAGCGAAGGCCCTGTGGAGGTTGACGTCATTGGAATATCAAATTCTTGGCGGCGATTGAACTGTAAGCCATAAATTGTTTCAAGGTTTAGGCTTGAGCTAAAATCATGCTTCCACTTGACTTTGGATAAACTATGGGTAATTTTTTGATTTGGCTTGCCAATGGTATACGAAAACTTACCATAGTCGAAAACTGTATCTTGGTTTATTATTTTAAGCAAATCGCTTAAATTTCCAATATGTGAGGTGGATAGAATAGCAAGTGTGGTGCGAAACAGGCTTGACGAAAATTCGAATTGGCTGCGTTTGTTTTTGTGCCATCTCAATTCAAAATTTGCATTCTGCTCTTCGAAACCGGTGTTTGGTAAGTAATAAGTGGGGGTTTTTAGGTCCCCCGATTTTTTTACAGAGGCTTGTATTCTATACGCTATGTTTTTTTTAAATATATTCTGAAACGATAGCCCTAAATGCCCCTGAAGTCCATTGCTCGCAAAAGCGGATGTAAGGGTTGTGTGTAGCGTGTCGTTGGGATTAAAGTGAGGTTCAACCAAAACCAATCCACCGATGGCATCGCCGGTATATCGCAAAGCTTCGGCTCCTTTAATGAGCATCATTTGCGAGGTATTAAAAGGGTCGATTTCCAATCCGTGATCGAGCCCCCATTGCTGACCCTCTTGTTTTAGTCCATGGTTTATAATACCAACACGGCTTCCATACATTCCTTGAATTATAGGTTTTGCAATACTGAATCCTGTTTTAAGGCTATACACGCCAGGCAAGTTGTCCATAATGGCGGCTATTGGTTTGGCAATATTTACCATGAGGTCATCCTTTTTTACAGAATTTTTCTCCATGGCTATCAATCTGTTTTTATCGGCGCTTATCGTTACATTGTCCAATTCATGTTGATGGTGTGCCATAGTAATTAAAGTGTCGAACGATTGACTAACCCTAAGTTGAATACGTTTAACATCGCATCCCACATGATTGATTTGTATCAAGTTTTGACCGTAAACTACTGGAAGTGTAAACCTACCCGAAGATGAAGAAATTACACCTAACTTCAAATTGGCATTATAAACGGTTGCAAATGTCAAGGGTTCTTTAGTAACACTGTCTTGCAGCTGCCCATTCATTACAAAATTTTGGCTAAATGCATCCATTACTGTCAGTTGCAGGCCTAAAAAAAGTAGGAGTAAGGGCGGTTTCAAAGTTTAAAATTTTTGTAAAAAAAAAGGAATTCGCTTTTAGGAATTAAAGCGATTCAAACACTGGGTGAATGTGGGCGAAATTACGCGAATGGCCGAGGAGGCGATTTGTTTTGAAGATCGTTAAGGATGCCACTTACATCCATTGGCCATGAGCTCTCGTAAGTGTTTAAATGAAAAACAAATAGCGATAGATCTAAATTATGAGTTTCAACAAATTCGTGACTATAGGATAATGCGCAAAATGGGCAATCGTGATGTAAGTGAGGGCTGTGAATGGTTGAATATTCGGACGGTTTTGATTCCGAAAAATCGCAAAATAACTTGAACGGAAACAGTCCCATTACCAATAAAATTAGGAATAGTATAGATTTTGTCCGCAACGAAATTTTCACTTTTCAAAATTAGGCACGAAAATTTCGAAGAACAACTGTTTTTTTAAAAAGGAAAATTAAAAAACTTCTGGAATTGGCAAACCTAAAATTTTTGAGTTTCTTGATTTATTTAGTAGTTTGACTGCCAATCTGTTTGCCCAAATTTTCGTATTCAATGTCGTTAGGTTCCCACAATTCTATTTTGTTTCCTTCGATGTCCATTAAATGAACAAACTTTCCGTAACTGTAGGTTTGTATGGAATCGGCAAGCACAACACCCTCTTTTTTTAAATCTTCAACCAAAGTTTCCAGATTTTCGACACGGTAATTAATCATAAAATCTTTGGTAGAAGGCTCAAAATATTTCGTTTTTTCGGAGAAAGGACTCCATTGCGAAAATCCTTTTTTGCTCGAATCTAAGGCATGTCGCCATTCAAATACGGTACCGTAAGCGTTGGTATTTAAACCCAAGTGCGTTTTATACCACTCCCTAATTTTCTTAGGGTCTTTGCATTTAAAAAATATTCCACCTATGCTCGTAACCCGTTTTTTTTCGATTTTTTGGTCAAAATGCTTGGTGTAAATTGAATTGAAAGCAAATCCAAAACAGAAAGAGCATAGGAGAGCTAGACTTAGTATTATTATTTTTTTCATATATGTTTCATTGATAAATAAGCCATAATCGAATAAAAAGATTCAATATAAAATTTACATTCAAGGGTTAAGAATCAGAATGCAAGTTTACATTTTTTTGAGAAACAGATTTCAGAAATTGATTGCAAAAATATTTCAGCCAAAACGTATACCTTTGAGTTGAGGTTGAGGTTGAGGTTGAGATTGAGGTTGAAAAGGATAAAGGTTAAAGTTTAAAGGATAAGGTTGAGATTGAGAAGGATAAAGTTTAAAGGATAAGGTGAGGTTAAGGTTTAGGTTGAGAAGGATAAAGTGAAGGTTGAGGTTGAGGTTGAGATTGAGATTGAGATTGAGAAGGATGAAGGATAAGTATGGGGAGCTATTTTAATTTTAAAATATGAAACTAAAAATAACAGCTATTGGCTTATTTGGCATTGGGGTTTTATGTTCGTCGAAAACAGCTGGTGCGGCCAACAACGATCCGCTAATTTTATATACCCTTGTCTTGATTATTTTAGGAGGGCTCATAGGATTTCCTTACCTAATGACGGCTCTTAAAAATAGGCTATCAAAAAAAAAGAGTATCGAAAATGAACCAATGGACGATGATTCTGAAACGGCCTCCTAATGCTGTTTTCGCCAGTGATATAGTCATTTGGCTTAGGTTTTAAGGGTTTAAAAAAGATCAAAAATATTCATTTTTTGCCCATGTAAAATTTACATTTTTCTGTTTTATTAAAGGTGCAATTTTTAGTACTTTTGCTCCTATTTTTTTAAGCAACCCTATTTTTTAAACAATTTTATTGAATCTTATGAATTTTAATATTCTAAACCTATGGGCAAGTTTTGTCTTGTGCCTTTTCCTTTCATTTAATTCGTATGCACAACTTCCCAAAGGAATCATTGCCGATCCGGCAACTGGTTCGGGACGTGTGGTGTTAGACCCAAATTTGGACGGTTGGATTACCACCACCGGAGCTGCTTTTATTAACCAAGATTCGTCGGAAAGCGAAATTCCATACAAAAAAATGGTGATTATTTCGGAGCCTAACAGCGATTTAGGTGCAGGTCCTAACTGCGGTTACACCGATTTTGTTTATTCAACAACCTATGGAATGACGATGGCGGGAGGGTATTATGTGGACGATAACAACAATTGGTTAATTCGCTTGCGATTAAGTCGCTTTTTACCCAATTCTAAAAGTTATAGCTTAATGATAGATACCGACCTAAAAATGGGATCGAGTGGGATAAATAAAGATCCTGGGTATGTTAATGGAAATCCAGGTTTTGAAATTGAAGTTTTGCTTTCTACAGCCAATCCGGGAGGGCTTTATATATACGATGTTAATAATACGGCAACTCCTGTACAAAAGGTTAATTATTCAGGACATACTAATTATCAACGATCTGTTGCCAAATCGAATGAATGCGGTGATGAGGATGCGTTTTTGGACTTTTTTATTCCTTTTGGTCAGTTGACTACCTATTTTGGAATCACTACATCTACTCCTTTGCGATGGGTGCTTACGGATAATATGTCGGCAGATGAATCTACTATTGGACATTTGTCGAATATTTCGGATTTGTGGGGATCTTCCAAATATACGGAAACGGGTATCCTAGAAAATATTGAGAATTTTACCCCAACCTGTGCCACCTGTACTCCGGGAAAATTGCGTTCAGTATGTCCGGCTATCAATTCGCCCATTTCTAACGGAGCCACCAGTATTAGCGGAACAGGTACAAATGGCGATACCATAAAATTGTATAGAAAAAATGGAACCGCTACGCGTATTCCTAATAGCTCAACTTCTACAATAGTTTCAGGCGGTGTTTGGACAATAAGCGGGTTGAGCAGTATTGCTACTGGCGATTCTATTGGTGCAACGGCTACTACGCCTGGAAAAGGAGAATCTATCAATAATTGCAATGTTGCTATCGTAAAATCATGCGGAGTGATCCCTGCTATATCACTTACTGGGATGGTTTGCAGTACAAAAGGAATTTGTTATTCTGGTGGGGCAGCTATTCCCGGAGCTAGCATAACGGTTTATTATAATGGATCTTTAGTGTCGCCATACGCTCCAAGTACTGTAGATGGAAGTGGTAATTTTGGATGGGATTGCGTAGCTGGTGGCTGCGGTTCTGGAGGTGCAGGATGTTTAAATGGAAATTCTTCCGTACAGGTTTTTCAAACGGTTGGTGGTTGTGTATCACAACCGCTTTGTATGAACGTGGTAAATGGAGGAAGCCCGGGTGCAGCAACTGCTGGAACATTTACTACGGCTCCAACTATCACTACAAACCCCTTAATTGATGGCACTTCCCCTATTACAGGAACATGTGTTTCAGGAGCATTGGTAACCCTTTTTGCCGATGGAACACAAATTGGCAGTGTAACGGGCAGCACAAGTTGGTCCATTACGCCTTCCCCAACTTTAATTACAGGTGTGGTGCTAAGCGCATATTCTAAAACAACAGCATTATGTACTTCGGTGGCCTCAGCTTCGGTTACTGTTGCAAGACTCTCAAACCCTCCGGTGGTTAATTCTGCCGGTTGCGGAACGGTTACAACTGTGAGTGGTACATCTGCTGAAAGTTCAGGTAGCAAGATAATTTTATACGACAATGGCAGTTTAAAAGACAGTACAACGGTTACTTCTTCAGGAACTTGGAGCAAAACATTAAGTTCGGGTTCTTATACAGGACCTATCACGGCCAAATGTAGAATTAGTGGAGGAACCCTAAGTTCGGCATCTAATTCTGTTACTATTTTGTCGCGAACAACGGATGCCTCTTTGTCTATTACTACTACGCCAATAACCGATGCCCTTACTTCCATCAGTGGAAACGGTACATCCGCCAATACCGTTAAATTGTATGTGGATGGAATGCAAATTGGTACCACTGCAACAGTTAGTGGTGGAACATGGACTGTATCGAGCCTAGTGGCCGGCAAAGATTTATTTCAAGGAGGAGTGATTACCGCAACATCAACCACGTCAGGAAATTGCGCCTCTAATCCTACCAGTAATGTAAGCATCACCTGCGTAAATCCGGCCGATTTGGGAGTTACTTCCAGTGTATCTACGTGTCAAGGAAGTGTGGCCACAGGGATAGTTATCAATAATTCGGAAGTAGGAACAGTTTATCAATTATATAATAGTACTACTCCCTTTGGTGAAGCGGTATTAGGAACGGGAGGAACCATCGGTTTAATTTCAGAAACCATGAGTACTTCGGCTACTCTTAGTGTTAAAGCAATCAAATCATCCTCTTGTGCTACCACATTCTCACAAGCAATAACGGTAACTATAAATCCTCCAGATAGTTGTTGGTACGGCCGGGTGAGCACCGATTGGTTTGATGCTAGAAACTGGTGCTTGAGCGGAAATATTCCTACAGCTACCACCAAAACAAAAATATTGGGTTCAGCGGCTTTTATGCCGATAATCGATAGGTCGGGAGCGGTTTGCGATACTATGATTATAAATTCAGGAGCCACCGTAACCACCTCAGGTTCACAAAATTTAGATGTTTACGGAGGATGGAACAATAGCGGAACTTTTACCGCCAATAGCGGAACAGTTTCGTTTAAAGATAATAATGGACAATTGATTAAAGGAAGTTCTGTAACATCATTTAATAACCTTACTATTAACAATACCAGCGCAGCGGGTAT
>CAMDXE010000032.1 GCA_945878925.1 Chitinophaga pinensis | reverse complement strand
ATATGGGCCCGAATGCTTCTCTTTTATATAATTTGGATTAGGCGCTTTGAATGTCCTTTCACTTGAAATATGAGGAGACTGAATGGGTTTTCGATCTAAATATACAGCATTAGATTCTTCTGTCGATTCTCGTTTCACAACGATTCGTTTTCTTTTTCGTTTTTCCCTGTCCTTGAAGTTTTCTTCCATCGACTTAGTTTTACTATCTACAAATTTAATCGTATTTTACAATTTACTAAAATAATTCTTGAAACCTACCCTGTTTTTGCCATATTAGGGTAGTGTTGAGTGGTCATTCGATAGCTTTTCTATTACTTTTCCCTTTAATTGTTATTCCTTTGCAGAATTAAAATCCCAAAACAACGTTTACCATAAATATATCCTCTGTATTATTAAATGATATTTCGCTTGATTTTTATAGTTGTTTTGTTTGTCTCTCCTTGTTGCAAGGCGCTAGACAAAGGTCCTGAAATTGTCAGAATTTGTCTGGACAACAATACTTCAATCGCTACGGTTTATTGGAAGTCGACTTCTGACGCTTGTAGCTCCTTTAAATCCTACATCATTTATACTTCTGAAAATAGCGGCCCTTGGATTAAAGCTTCTGTTGTTACAGTTTTTCTTTCTAATAGTTGTGGTGTTTTGTTGGGAGACCTCAGCTCTGATTGGAAATTTAAAATTACAACGCATTCGGCCTGCAATGGTATAGATAGCTTTGAGAGCAGCGCCCAATCTATTGATCAAAGCAAGCCCTCACTCATCGAATTAGATTCTGTTAGTTTTGACCTTGCAACACAAAAACTTAATGCAGGATGGAATAAAAACACGGCTTTGGACACCAAAGGTTATAGACTTTATAATTTTGCCAATTCTATTTTTTCGCTAATAACCGATACGGCATCCACCTATATCATTTTCAATAAATTAGATAATAAAAAACCTCAAAAAATTGCATTGGCTACTTTTGACAGTTGCGATCAGTTTGCTCCTATTTCTCAAACACATCAACCTGTTTATCTAACTGCAAATTTAGATTCATGCGCAAAAAGCATTTCTTTAAATTGGAGTATATACGAGGGCTGGTCTGCTATTAATCAGTATTTAATTTTAAATAAAAACAATACAGCCTTCGCAAAAATAGCAATACTACCTTCTACTGCATCTAGTTACTTTTTGAATAATATCAGTTTAGGCGATAACCTATGCTATTATATTCGAACCGAAAACATCAATAATAATTATACGTCTTCCTCAAATACGGTTTGTTTTAAAACCCCTAGACCATTAGTTCCAAAATTTAACTATATAAATAACGTTACTGTAGTTAATAATAATTCAATTGCCATAAATTATTCAACTGATGGCTTGGCTAATACCGATTCATTGCTCGTTGAAAAAAGCACGGATGGTTTGTCGTTTAGTCCTTTTATCAAATTTAAACTTACACCCACAAACACAACTGGTCAATTATTGGACGCTTTGGTTAACGTAAACACCAACATTTACACCTATAGGATAACCGCCATTAGCCAATGTTTAAAAACTATTACTCTATCAAATTTAGGTAAATCAATACTTTTACTTAACACTCCTATTTCTAATAATATCAATGAATTGAATTGGAATTTATATTCGCAATGGGAAAAAGGAATTGATCACCAGTCCATAGAAACGAGCAACGATGGTTTCACGTGGAACCCATTTAAGGTGATTCCAAATAATTTGAAGAAGCATATTGTCGGAGAAGATATAATAATTGAAGACTCCATATGTTTTAGAGTTACAAATACTGAAAATCTTAATAGTCAAAATTTATCTGCAGTATCTGTTTCTAACATAAAGTGCCTCTACCCTGTTTCCGATTTTTATTTACCGGGCTCAATCAATCCTTATAGCCATAACAATACCTTTTGCTTATACGGTAAAGGGGTGAATCAAACCAAAGGACTGATGGAAATTTATAACCGTTGGGGTGAAAAAATATTTGAAACCGATAACTTACAGAAAGGCTGGGACGGAAGAGTAAATGAGGCAACAGTTCTTCAAGGTTATTACCTATACAAGGTCACCTTTTCTGACCTTAATAATAATCGTCATTTCAAGAAGGGAACTTTATTTATTATAAGATAGTGGAAATTTTTAGCGACAACCCAAATAACTTTCCACTACATATAATAGATCCCATTATTCGTCAAATGAACGAATTACTTAAACTTGATTTAGATACTATTAACATGCATTACTTATCAGACAATGAGGTGCTGTCTATTAATATTAATTACTTAAACCATGATTATTATACCGACATTATTACCTTTGATCTTAGGGATGAGTTTTCGCAAGAAGCTGAAATTTATATAAGCCTTGAAAGAATAAAGGAGAATGCCTTAAAGTATAAGGTTACAGATGAAGAAGAGCTTGCTCGAATTTGTATTCATGGCTTACTTCACCTTAGCGGAATTGGAGACAAAACCGAAAAAGACAAAAAAATTATGACCCAATTGGAAAAAAAATATTTAACTGAGCTGTTTCACGTGAAACCAAAATGAATAAAAATTACGATGTTATTGTAGTAGGGGCTGGCCACGCAGGCTGCGAGAGCGCAAACGCTGCGGCTAAACTTGGCTCAAAAGTTTTACTTATTACAATGAATATGGAAACAATAGCGAAAATGAGCTGTAATCCAGCAATTGGAGGCGTTGCGAAGGGTCAAATTGTAAGAGAAATTGATGCACTTGGAGGCCTTACTGGTCAAATTACGGACATGTCCACCATACAGTTTAGGCTCCTAAACCGATCGAAAGGGCCTGCCATGTGGAGCCCTCGTGCACAATGCGACAGAATGGTGTTTAGCTGGCAATGGCGATTGGCGCTCGAAAGAAATCTGAATATCGATTTTTGGCAAGATAATGTTTCTGAGATTTTGACCCTCAACGGAAAGGTGTGCGGTGTTAAAACTTCAATGGGATTGGTATTCAATTGTAAAGCTTTAGTTATTACAAGTGGAACATTTCTTAATGGCCTAATTCATATAGGTAAAAAAAACTTTGGAGGAGGCCGAGCCTCTGAGTCAGCGTCTTATGGGATTTCGGCCTGCCTCGAAAAATTAGGTTTTGAAAGCGGTAGAATGAAAACCGGAACCCCACCACGAATTGATGGAAGAAGTCTTGACTATTCAAAAATGGAGGAGCAGGCTGGCGACGAATTTCCTTCACAATTCTCGTTTTGGGGCAAACCCATAACCACTCAACAAAAAAGTTGTTTTATTACCTATACCAACGAAAACGTTCATGCTATTTTAAGAGAAGGGTTTCAGGATTCTCCTATGTTTAATGGAACTATTCAAGGAATAGGGCCACGATATTGCCCGTCTATTGAAGATAAAATTAATCGATTTGCCGAAAGAGAAAGGCATCAAATATTTGTAGAACCCGAGGGCCTTGAAACTGTAGAAATATACGTCAATGGGTTTTCGACATCCTTGGCTGAAGATGTGCAATATAGAGCGCTTAAGCAAATCGCTGGATTTGAAAACGCCGTAATGTTTAGGCCAGGATATGCCATTGAATATGATTATTTTCCTCCTACTCAATTAAAGCCGTCGCTGGAAACCAAACTTGTTTCTAATTTATTTTTTGCAGGTCAAATAAATGGGACCACTGGCTACGAAGAAGCGGCATGCCAAGGGCTAATGGCAGGAATAAATGCCCATAACCGCATTTCGGATAAAGAGCCCTTTGTATTGTTGCGCAATGAGGCCTATATAGGCGTTTTAATTGACGATTTGATTAATAAAGGAACCGATGAACCTTATCGAATGTTTACTTCAAGAGCAGAATATCGAATATTGCTCCGACAGGATAATGCCGATCAAAGACTATGTAAAAAAGGCTATGAACTTGGACTGCTTGAGCGCAGTAATTATGACAAATATTTGAAGAAAATTGAATCGATAGGTCAGCTGATTGCTTTAACCAAACAAACAAAACCTGATTTAGAAGAAATTAATCCTATTCTTTCTCATAACAATAGCTCAATACTTGATGAAAAAACTAGCATTAACAAGCTATTGTCACGACCAAATCTTGGTTTTGACACCCTTACTGCCAATACTTTTGGATTTAGTAAGCCCTTTGAAGTTTTTTCGAGAGAAGTAAAAGAGGAGGCCGAGATTATGATAAAATACGAAGGTTATATTAATAAAGAAAGTGAAATGGCCTTAAAAATTAACACATTGGAAAACATTAGAATCAAACCTAATTTCAACTATGCCTTGGTTAAATCATTGTCGACCGAATCAAGAGAAAAACTGATGAAGATACAGCCTGAAACTATAGGTCAGGCTTCCCGAATTAGCGGGGTTTCACCTGCAGATATTTCAATACTTTTAGTTCATTTTGGAAGATAAATGAAGGCCTTCAAATTTTTATTGCCCCTTATTCTATTAAGTTCATGCGCACAAATAGTAATTCCAGAAGGAGGCGCCAAAGACTCTGCCCCTCCTGTACTTATTAGCAGCAATCCTATAAAAAACGCTTCAAATACGTTTCCTTCCAAAATCGAATTGCGTTTCAACGAAAATATAAGCCTTAAAAGTCCAACCAAATGCGTAAATATTAATCCTCGAATCGAACAAAACATTGATGTTAGGGTACAAAAAAACACGCTTAAACTGCAATTGCCAACCGATTCGTTAAAACCAAACACAACCTATAGTTTAAATTTTGGACAAAATATTTCGGATTTAAATGAAGGCAATATTTATCCTAATTTTTATTTTTCATTTAGCACCGGCCCTTTTATTGACTCTTCTGCTATCAATGGAATGGCAAAATCAATTAAAGAGAATACCCCTATTGAAAATGCAAAAGTTGAATTAATTAACACTAAAAATTTAAATACCTATACGACCCTTACCGACAAAACAGGGTACTGGGAACTAAACAGCCTTGCCAACGGCCAATATAGGTTATTTATTTATGGCGATATAAATTCAAATGACAAATTAGATCCTCAAGAACTCTACTACCTAAAGAGCCTTTTTGTGAGCGACACCTTAATAACCCATCATACAAAACTTATTGCCTACGAAAATTTAGATTCGATGTTGAAGCCTCTTATTATTAAAACATTTCCAATAAACGAATACAGCTTTTCGGTCCTATTGAATACTTCACGTTTAACTGTCGAACAAATGTCTAAATATCTTAATAATGAGCCTACCTCTTTTCCTCTTTACCCATATAGCACAACACGTAGCGACAGCTTTGTCGTTTATCATTCTTTAATTTTAAGCGATTCTTTTTTTGTAACATTCAAAACCATTGACACCGTCCAAAATATCCCTCTTATTAATCAAAACAAAAAAACTAAAACTGAATTATCTATAAGCCTTCTAAATCCCATTGTTTCTAAAAATAATCCAGTATATATTAAAACCACAACACCGGTCCTCTCTGTTAAAAATACAGAAGCAAGAGAAGGATTTAATCTAAAAAAAATAGACGCCCAGACTTTATTACTTGAAAATTTTAATTATAGTGGCTCCTCAATGTTTATTGATTCGGGTACTATCACTGATATTAACGGCCAAAAAAATAAAGGAGACACCCTTGTATATACTTTAGCCACGGCAGAGCAAACCGGTAATTATGAATTTACCGTTAAAGACAGCATATTGCCCTATTCTGGCCCACTTAAAGTATTGGTATATAATACGAATTCACAATTTATATATACTGCTTTTTTAAATAGGCCTGTTAAATTAAATTCCTTGTTGCCCGGAAAATATACCATAGAAATATGGCAGGATGTAAATAATAATGAAATTTGGGATCAAGGCAATTACTATCATCAGCTAAATCCAGAAAAAATTATAGTAAAAAAAGACTTTATCCTTATTAAAGAAAATTTTGAGACCACCGATGTTGACATCTATATGGATTGATGTTATTTAAGGATAAATTATGAAGAGTTAGTAACAATTCGGCAATGTATAGGATGCCTAATTAAAAAGAAATAAAAAACAATGCCCATTTTAAGGCTCGATATACACATTTTTGAAATTAACAATTGTATGTTATTCTATTTAAACCTTCATAAACCAATTAATGTTAATTACCTTATTTTTAAATAATTATCTTAAATTTAAGTGTTAATAAACGCTTAATAAATCATTAACAAAATAATTAAATCAACAAATTAACACAGCTAATAAGAAAAGATAATATTTAAATACTTTTTTCTTTTTTCGTTACCGACTCTAATTTACTTAACACTCCTTTTAACAAATCACTTAATTTTGAATTCGAAATGAAAGAGCTAGTTGAAAACCTAAAGAAGGAAGCAATTTTTTTTAAGATTGCTTCGGCAGCTGATTTAGAAAAATACAGATTGCAATTTCTAGCAAAAAAAGGAAAATTGAACGAAGTGTTTGAAGCATTTAAAACAACAAAGCTTGAAAACAAAAAAGAGTTTGGCGCTTTGATTAATGAACTTAAAAATGAACTTGAAGAAAAATATTCCGTATTTACCAAAAGCCTGATAAATAACAAAACAGAAAACGAACTTGCGTTTGATTTAACTTTACCTGGCGATTCAAGAAAGTTAGGAACAAGACACCCCTTAAGCATTGTTCAAAATGAAATAATATCAATTTTCGAAAAAATGGGTTTTATCATTTCAGAAGGACCCGAAATAGAAGACGATTGGCATAATTTTAGTGCTCTAAATTTTCCGGAAAATCATCCTGCACGAGATATGCAAGACACATTTTTTGTGGATAGAGGATATGCTTTGCGCACGCACACCTCTTCGGTTCAGGTTAGGGTAATGGAAAATCAGAAACCACCTATTCGCACCATTTCCCCAGGAAGAGTTTATAGAAATGAAGCCATATCGGCTCGAGCTAATTGTTTTTTTCATCAGCTAGAGGGACTCTATATCAGCAAAGATGTATCGTTTGCCGACTTAAAATTAACGCTTTTTAAATTTGTAGAAGAGTTTTTTGGTTCAGGAACCAAGGTTCGATTTAGGCCATCGTATTTTCCATTTACCGAACCATCGGCCGAAATGGATATATACCTTGGCGTTGATAGCGAAGAAGATTTGAGGCTAACCAAGGGAACCGGTTGGCTCGAAATATTGGGTTGCGGCATGGTAGATGAAAATGTTTTAAAAAATTGTTCTATAGATTCGCAAATTTATTCAGGGTATGCGTTTGGAATGGGGATAGAAAGAATAGCCATGCTAAAATATGGAATAAAAGATCTAAGGCAATTTTTCGAAAATGATATTCGATTATTAGATCAGTTTAAAATTTAGCTTAAGGCTTATGGACTCGTCCATATTTTCCAACTTTCTTCGGCCTGTAAGGTCAACATTTCATATCCATTTTTAGTTCGACAGCCCATCATTCCTGAATTTTTTAGAAAAAGGGTTTCTTCGGGATTATAAATTAAATCGTAAACAAGATGGCTGGGGCTTAGTAAATGAAAAGGAAATATTGGGGAGGTATTAATATTAGGAAACATGCCCAATGGAGTGCAGTTAATAATAAGTTGGTGTCGGTTTAATACCGATGCGCTAATTTCATCATATCCATAATTGGCAATATTCGAATTTCGTGAAACCAATGAACACGAAATAGAGATACTTTCTAATGCATATTTTATGGCTCTATAAGCGCCCCCTGAGCCCAAAATAAGGGCATTAGAAACATGAGGGGCAAGCAATGGTTTTATGCTCTTTAAAAAACCTATATAATCGGTATTGTATCCATACCAAAAGCCGTCCCTATTTTTAATTGTATTAACCGCACCTATGGCCAAAGCTTCTTGCGAAACATGGTCAAGGTAAGGAAGTATAGATTGCTTATAAGGAATCGTTACATTTAGCCCTAGTAATGATGGAATATTTTTTAAAGACACTACACCATCAATGCTTGGCAGATCGAATAACGAATAGGTGTAATTTGTTAAATTTTCATGTTTAAATTTTTCTTCGAAAAACAACTTTGAGAAAGAGTGAGTCAAAGGGTGGCCAATTAATCCAAACGCCGTCATTTTATTTTTGATTAATTTGGTCGTACAGGGTTTTTGCGCATGTCTTCTCTTATATGGTTATAAACACTGCCAAAAAACGCAGTTAAACCAACGTTATAATAGGTACCGCTAAACTTTTGAGACATCCCTTTTCCAATAACCACTCTCGTTCCCAAGCCTGCGCCCAATCCTAGCCACCAAGCTATTTTGTATTGAGCGTAAAGGCCCGTTTCTACTGGAAAGATGGAGTGTGTGGTTTCTTGAATAAGCGCATTGCTTTTGTCGGTTTTTCGCAATTCAATATTTGCCGACCCAACGCCAATTCGAAGCGGAACATCTAAGGCCCATCTGTTTTTTTTAAGAAAAAGGTAATCGCCGGTGAGTCCAAAATACCAAAATCGTGAAATTTCTTTTGCTATATATTGAGAAGGAGTATTTTGATTAATGGTTTTTTGGGTGATTAAGGGATGAGAGAGGTTATATACCCCCACCGTAAAACTTATTTTTTCGCCATAATCAACGCCTGCCGAAATTCCTGTTACTTTAGTTTTTTCATTTCCTATAAAGGTATTTCTTGCCGAGGCCCCCCCAATAAGTGTAGGTTTCGAATGTTTTAAATAATATCGAATAGAATCTCTAAGATCGGCACGACTTGCCAAAGGTGTGAAAAAAATCAAGAGCACTATTGTTGTATGAAGGCGCATAGGAATTAGTCGGCAAAATTAGGACTAAAAAGGGTATGGCCGTAAACTTAATAATGTAATCTGCTTTAGCCGCGAACCCCGAAGCCAAGTGGGAAAAGAACAAACTTTTTTATGACAAATAAAAAGCACATAAGGGCTGTAATAGTTTCTATTGAAGTAAATTGCGAGTTTTTAGGACAATGAATAATTTAGAAGCCAAAGATTTGAGTAGAACAGAGTCCTATTCGGGCAAGGCAAAATACCTTAAGGCCTTTACTTTAATGTGCAGAGCGCGAGCCATGGCCGATATTTATGAAGAGAATAGGGCCATTACAAAATATGTTCATTCCACCAGCAAAGGGCACGAGGCCATTCAAATAGCAGCTGGATTTTTACTCAAATCCATCGACTTTGTTTATCCATATTACCGAGACGAAAGCATGCTGTTGGCTATGGGTATGGAGCCAAATGAATTGATGTTACAATTGTTGGCCAAACGAGATGATCCTTTTTCTGGCGGCCGAACGTATTACAGTCACCCTGCTCTTAATCGTCCTAATTTACCCACCATGCCACATCAAAGCAGTGCCACAGGAATGCAAGCTATTCCTGCTACAGGCGCGGCACATGGTTTAAGTTATTTGGCATCCATTGGCCAATTGCCAAATGTTGAAAAATCTATTGTACTTTGTTCGTTGGGCGACGGGTGCATGACGGAGGGCGAGGTTTCGGAGGCTTTGCAAATGGCCGTTTTAAATCAGCTTCCAATATTATATCTGGTGCAAGACAATGATTGGGGCATTTCGGCCAGCGGCAGCGAGATGCGCGCAATGGATGCTTACGAATACGCTGCAGGATTCAAAGGTTTAAAACGCGAACGCGTTAATGGATCTGATTTTGCCGAATGCTATAAAGAAATGGAAAAGGCCATTCAATGGGTTAGAGCCAACAGAAAACCAATGCTCGTTCATGCCAAGGTTCCTCTTCTTGGACATCACACAAGTGGCGTAAGAAGCGAATGGTATAGAGATGATTTGTTAGAACAATCGAGGCGCGATCCATTTCCGATCCTAAAATTCTTGCTTTTAGATTTGGGAGAAGAGCCATCAAGATTAGAAGAAATAGAAAACGAAGAGAGAGCGTTTATAAAATTGGAGTTCGAGAGCGCGGTAAATAGCCCCGATCCAGAACCTCAATCGGCACTTTTACACGAATTTGCACCAACACCCGTAACCGAAGAGCGCGGTATAAGAGAGCCCGAAAACGGAGAAACCATTATAATGGTTGATAGCGCCTTGCACGCCATGGACGAAATAATGACCCAAAATCCTAAAGCCCTTTTATATGGTCAAGATGTTGGTATTCGGTTGGGGGGTGTATTTCGAGAAGCCGCGTCGTTGGCCAAGAAATTTGGTACGCATAGGGTTTTTAATACCCCTATTCAGGAGGCGTACATTGTTGGGAGCACACAAGGGATGAGCGCTGTAGGGTGCAAACCAATAGTTGAAATTCAATTTGCCGATTACATTTGGCCTGGCATTAATCAATTGGTTACAGAATTGTCAAAGTCGTGCTACTTAACCATGGGAAAATTTCCTATCCAAAGTTTAATTCGCATTCCAACGGGAGCATACGGAGGAGGAGGGCCCTATCACAGCGGGACAGTTGAAAGCAGCATACTTCAAATTAAAGGAATTAAAGTTGTGTATCCGAGCAATGCCGCCGACATGAAAGGACTTATGAAGGCTGCGTTTTTAGACCCAAATCCTGTTATAATGTTCGAACATAAGGGTTTATATTGGAGCAAAGTTCCTGGAACAGATGCAGCCAAAACCATTGAGCCCGATAGCGAGTATATTATTCCTTTGGGCAAAGCAAGAATTGCACTTGAGGCCAAAGAATCGCAAATAAAAAAAGGCAATAGTTGTGTAGTTATTACCTACGGAATGGGTGTGTATTGGGCGATGGCAGCCGCACAAAACTTCGACGATCAAATAGAAATTTTAGATTTAAGAACATTAAATCCTTGCGACGATGAAGCCATCTACGCCAGCGTAAAAAAGCACAGCAAGGTATTGGTGCTTACCGAAGAAACGCTTCGAAATTCATTTGCCGAGGCTTTAGCAGGCAGAATAAGTAAAGAATGTTTTAGGCACCTTGATGCACCTGTGCAAATAATGGGCTCGGCCAATACCCCAGCCATACCGCTTAATATTGGGCTCGAAAAAGAAATACTGCCAAATGGAGATAAAGTTACGGCCGTTTTATCAGAATTATTGATGTATTAAGGGAAGGCGCCCTTGGAATGAAAACGATTAATTTCCGAAATAAGTTTAAACGAAAATAAACATATAAAACGATGACACTCCTAAACCGATTATTACTTTTTATTGGCATATTGCTAATCATGTCTTTTAACGGTTCTGTTCCCGAGGGAAGACTAAAACAATTTAATTCGGGAAGCGAATATAGCGTTGACGAAATTGCAGCCATAAAAAAGTTCTCGGTTGTGTATATTGGAAACGACCCTCAGTTTGATGGCGACGAATATGCCATTCTTGCTTATGAATTAATTATGGCGCCCAAAAAAGGCGAGGCCGAATATTTTAAAGTAGAGGGAAATTCACTGCCGGAAGAGATTATGGCAAAGATAAAAGGTCATTTAAAATCTGGCGACAAGCTCATATTCGACAACGTCGTTTACCTCACAAATCAAGGGGCTAAAAAACAATGTGGCCCTGCGGTAATTTACCTTAAATAATCAATCCTTTTCGGGCTTATAAACCAATAGACTCATGCTGTTGGGTTCAAATAGTTTGGCCGCCAACTTTTGAATTTGAGAAGCACTAATTTCATTTATTTCAGCCAATATTTTTTCCAAAGGTTCAATTTCACCAAAATCCAAATAACTTCTTCCCATCATTAACATTAGGCCTTGATTGCTTTCTTCCGACATAATTAATTGTCCCTTAAACTGTGTTTTATAGCGCTCTAATTGTGTGTGCGAAAAGGGCTTGGCTACAAATTTTGACAACTCTTTTTTAACCAAGGATATTGATTTTTTAAGGTTATTAATATCGGCTGTCCATTGTATATAAAAGACGCCGGCATCCGAATAGTAATTGTAGGCGGCATCTACACCATAAGTCAATCCGTTTTTTTCGCGAAGCGATATGTTTAATATTGAGTTTAACGCCGGCCCCCCTAAAATATTGGCCAACAGCAATACGGTTTTTCGTTCATTATCATACATGTTTATGGCTCTGTTTCCATAAACAACATGGCATTGGTGATGTTGAGTATTTTTTTCGACCTTAAAAGGGGTATAAGGATTTGGTATTTTCCTGATTTGATTTGAAGGTTTAAGCGCATTGGTGCTGAAAGCGCTCGTGCACCAGTTTTTTATTTTATAAAGATTTAAAGGGCCGGTATAGGAAACAACCATTTGACCATGCGTGTGGAGCTTGTTTACAAAGCTTACTACATCGGCTTTAGTGTAATTTAAGATATCTCGTTTATGACCTAATATGTTGGTTCCTAAGGCATGATTTTGAAAGATGCGTTCATAAAATTCATCTACAATCATTTCTTCAGGACTGTCGGCATACATATCTATTTCATCGGCAATAACTTTTTTTTCTTTTTCAAGTTCTGATTCGGGAAATACAGAATTTAAAGAGATGTCGGCCAAAAGATCAATAGCCAAACGTGTGTGGTCGCTTATCAATGAGGCATATAAGCAGGTTTTTTCTTTGGTGGTATAGGCGTTCATTTCGCCGCCAACCATTTCGATGCTATTGAGTATTTGGCGCCAATTGCGTTTTTCGGTTCCCTTAAATAACATGTGCTCTAAGAGATGCGCGAGCCCAACTTCACTGTCGCTTTCGTCTCGGCTACCGGTGTTAAAGGTTACGCCAAAATGCGACAATTGGGTAGAAAGAACCTGCTTATAGATTAATGTAATTCCGTTGTTTAGGTCTTTAATAATGAAGCTCAATTTGTTCTTTCGATTTTAACAAGAAGGGTAACTATACTAAATTTTATCAAAAAAAATAAGATGCAATTTCTAATCATAATCGTTGGCCATTAAGGTCGGCTAAGGCAAGATTATAGTCTTTAACGATTTGCTCAACGATTTGTTTAGCGGGGATAATTGATTTTAAATAACCGCTAATTTGGCCAATTTCCAATTCTCCCTCAAGCATATCGCCTTCAAACATTCCTTTTTTGGCCCTGCCACGCCCCAATAGCGCCTCTAAATCTTCTTTGTTGGCACAGGTGTTCTCGGCATGTTTGACGAGGTCGTAAAATTTATTTTTTAATAATCTTACAGGGGTTAGCTGTTTTAAGGACAATTCGGTAGCGCCATCGGTGGCATTCAAAATTGCCTCTTTAAAATTTTGATGAGCCGACGATTCGTTACTTAAAACAAAGCGACTTCCAATTTGCACACCCTCGGCGCCAAGCGCTAATGCGGCCAGCATGGTTCTACCGCAGCCTATTCCTCCGGCGGCCATCACAGGTATTTTTACAGCATTAACAAGCTGTGGAATCAAACACATAGTGGTTGTTTCTTCTCGTCCATTGTGCCCTCCGGCCTCAAACCCTTCGCCTACAATGGCATCCACGCCACATGATTCTGCTTTTAGCGCAAATTTTTCGTTCGAAACTACATGCACCACAGTAATCCCGTTTTTCTTTAAAAGAGAGGTATATGTATTGGGATTGCCAGCCGATGTGAAAACAATGTTTACACCCTCTTCGATGATAGTATTGATGTGCTGATCGATATCGGGATATAAAAGAGGAAGGTTAACGGCAAATGGCAATTTGGTGGCCAACTTGCATTTTTTTATATGCTCTTTTAGGGTTTCGGGATACATGCTTGCGGCACCTATTATACCCAATCCACCGGCATTGCTAACGGCCGATGCCAATTGCCAACCACTGCACCAAATCATCCCCGCTTGAATTATTGGATATTGAATGTTGAATAGCTTTGTTATGCGGTTTTGCATGGTTATTAAACGTATTTTTTCCTAAACGGAGCAATTCATGGCATTGTTTTGTACAGAGTTAGGGGCTTATAAAAACGGCAATTTTACAACGACTGCTTTTAATTCCTTTCCCCTAATTTCAATAAATATTTCGGTTCCGGGAGACGAATAAGCGCTTGCAACGTACCCCATTCCAATGGGCTTGCCTAAAGTTGGGCTCTGAGTACCGCTTGTTACTTCGCCGATACCATTTCCATGGCCATCGGTAATTTTATAATATTGGCGAGGAATTCCGCGCTCGAGCAAGTCGAATCCAACTAATTTTTTTGATGGCTTATTTTCTTTGATTGCCTTATGGTAGGCGCTGTTTGTAAAGGCCTTATCAAATTTTGTTATCCATCCTAATCCTGCTTCAATGGGCGAGGTTTCGTCGTTAATATCATGGCCATACAAACAAAATCCTTTTTCAAGCCTTAAGGTGTCGCGCGCTGCAAGGCCAGCAGGTATTATTTCAAATTCTTGGCCGGCATCCAAAATGGCATCCCAAAAATGTTTTGCATCTTTGTTAAGCATATAAATTTCGAAGCCCCCGGCCCCTGTATAACCTGTATTGGATATTATTATGTTTTCTATCCCTGCCATGGTCCCTATTTTAAAGGTGTAATATTCCATTTCCGATAGGTTTATGGCGGTCAATTTTTGAAGTACCTTAAGGGCGCTAGGGCCCTGAACGGCAAGCAAACTCATTTCATGGCTTAGGTTGGTCATTTCTACTCCAGCGGTATTGTGTTTGGCAATCCAATCCCAATCCTTTTCAATATTTCCAGCATTTACCACCAAATAGTATTCGTTTTCGGTATAGCGATACACCAACAAATCGTCTACTATCCCCCCTGTATCGTTTGGCAGGCAACTGTACTGTACTTTTCCGTCCGTTAGTTTCGAAACATCGTTGCTGGTAACACGTTGCAACAAATCTAATACACCCGGACCCTTTAATGAAAATTCGCCCATGTGCGATACGTCAAATAGGCCAACATTATTTCTCACGGCATGATGCTCGGGCAGAAGGCCACTGTATTGAACGGGCATATTAAAACCGGCAAAAGGCACCATTTTGCCACCGGCGGCAATATGAACATCGTTAAGGGGAACTAATATTAAAGCTTGTGTTAAGGACATAAGAATATTTTTTTGCGAAGATACGTCAATTTTAGATTTCGGACCTTTTGAATTTGCTGGGCTTCAAATATTGTCAACTTTAAAGTGACTTAAATTCATCTTTAGAACCGGCAGAATCTATCAATATAGTTAAAAGTAATTTTTTGAAAACACAAGTCACTATCAAATCAAGAAGATCAATGAGTATAATCCCTTAATCCTAAACAAAAGCAATAAAAAAATGACTAATAGCGCAGCTATTTTAAAGCAGCTTCGTAACGCAGAGAAATTTCATTCCAATTTATCACGTTAAAAAATGAGTTTATATAGTCGGGACGTCTGTTTTGGTAATGGAGGTAATAGGCATGCTCCCAAACATCCATGCCCAAGATAGGATGACCCTTACACTCCGCAATATCCATAAGTGGATTGTCCTGGTTTGGGGTACTACAAACACACAATTTATTATTGTCTCCAACACATAGCCACGCCCAACCCGAGCCAAAGCGTGTGGCTCCTGCAGCACTAAAAAGTTCTTTAAACTTTAAGAAACCGCCCAAATCGGCGTCGATGGCTTCGGCTAATTTACCTTGAGGTTCGCCGCCTCCGTTTGCGCACATGCTGGTCCAAAATAAAGAATGGTTAAAGTGGCCTCCTCCATTGTTTCGAACGGCCATGGGAAATTTACCAATGTTTTTGCAAAGGGTGGCGATATCCATATTTTCCATTTCGGTACCGGCAATGGCATTATTCAGATTGCTAACATAGGCATTGTGATGTTTGCTATGATGTATTTCCATAGTTCGTGCATCAATATGTGGCTCTAGAGCGCTGTAGTTGTAGGGTAATTCTGGCAATTGGTGTGACATAGTTTTTTCTTTTAGTAAGTCACAAATTTATAATTTCTTAGCATAAGTAGGGTCATCTCTTAAGAAAAGCATAATATTAGAAGAAATTTTAATATGAATCTGTTAATTTTGAATCACCTAAAAAATGATAAAGAGCCTATCCATATTGCTATTGATTTGCGTGTGTTGTATATTTAGCTGCAAAGACGACACCCCCAACGCCAATTCTTATATTCCTACGGGCCCAGTTAGTTTGGTTATAAATACCGATTTACCCGAATACTATCACCTTAAAACACCGGGCACTTATCTTTATCAGCCGGGTGGCAATAGAGGAGTTATTGTTATACACGATTTTGATGACACTTATCTAAGCATAGAACGAACCTGTAGTTTGGAGCCGGACAAAAGCTGCGCTAAGATTTTTGTTGACAGCGCTTCGCTAAATTTGAGATGTGGAGGATTTAATAATACACTTTGGGTGCCGTGTTGCGAAAGTAGATTTACCTATAACGGATGGGTTTATCAAGCGCCGGCCCAGTTTCCTTTGCGAACCTACCCAACCAGTTTAAATGGAGCGATTATTACAGTGAGAAACTAAACCAATGCCACCTAAAAATTCAACAATCACTGTGCCATGACGCTAAAAGTATTAACGTATAATGTAAATGGCATTCGGGCTGCATTATCAAAAGATTTAGTCTATTTTTTGGAAAAAGAAAATCCCGACATCGTTTGTTTCCAGGAGTTAAAGGCGCTTGCAAGCCAATTTGATGCTACTGTTTTCGAACGCCGAGGATATTACTGTTATTGGTTTAGTGCTCAAAAACTGGGGTATAGTGGCGTAGGAATATTATCTAAAAAACCAGCCAATCATATAGAATATGGCATAGGGCACGAATTATTTGATTTTGAAGGAAGAATCATTCGGGCCGATTTTGATGGGTTTTCGGTTATCAGCGCTTATTTTCCTTCGGGAACAAGTGGCGACAGCAGACAATTGGTGAAATTTGATTTTTTGGAGCAATTTTATGGCCATATAAAGGAGTTAAAATCAAGAATCCCCAATTTAATTATATGTGGCGATTATAATATTTGTCACGAGGCCATCGACATTCACGATCCTAAAGGCAATAAAAACAGCTCTGGGTTTTTGCCCGAAGAAAGAGCTTGGATGAGCCAATTTTTCAAAAGTGGATTTATCGACACGTTTAGATATTTAAATAAAGAGGCAGCCAATCATTACACATGGTGGAGTTATAGGGCTAATGCACGACAAAACAATAAGGGGTGGCGTATAGATTATATTTCGGTGAGCGACGCATTGGCAGATGGCATAATTGAAGCTAAAATTCTGCCGAATGACATTCACAGCGACCACTGTGCCAGTTATGCAATCCTAGATCTCAAGCTGTAAGAAAAAAAAGAGGCTGGAAACGCCTAGTCCTTTATAGTGATTCTTATGGAATTGCAAATTTTAGACGTTCCATCGGGCCCTATAAAAATTGGCCCAGTGAAAAGGACCACATCCCCTGCTTTTAATTTGCTTCTCAGCATACTTTTATTGATATCGGAAAACTGATCGCCTAATTGCTCATAAACCTCATCGCTGCCATAAGTAGGCAAAACCATAATATTGAAATTTGTAACTTTAAAAACCTGATTGGGCTGATCGGGGCCCGAAAATTTTTGTACCGAAAGTGGGCCCACGTTTAACAACTCGTCAATAGTGTAGGTGTTTTTCTCAGAGAAAGGGTAAAGAAAATACCCCTTTTTTACGTTTTTAATTAAATAAAATGGACTTCCTAATTTCTGTTGGCCGTTTTTGTCTTTTAGGATAATATCGTCAAACAAAATTCGACCCCCGTCCTTCATTTCTAAAAAGTCTTTTTTAATCTGAGCGCTTATATTCGGCTCTGAAATAAGATAGGCGCTCGGGTTTCCATTCTCGGGAACCAGCAAGCAGTTATATCCAAAAATGCTAAATCCGTTTTCGTCAGCTAGAGCCACTTTGTTATTTATCAAAACAGTTAGCTGTTGGCTTTCGGCAAACTGTTGATCGCTAACTCTATCGCCCGATCGAAAAAGATCAAGTCCAATAGAGAAATCATTTTTTCGAGCGATGAGAAAGGATTTGCTGCCAATTAAATATTTACTATTTTCCTTTTCAACTAAAACAGATATGCTAAGACTGTCACCAATGTTTCGTTGGCCAAAATTTCTGGCTGTCAATGAAACAATATAGTTCCCATTTTCGCCTTTAAGTACCCCTAACAAATTAGCGGCAGCGATTATTTTTGTGCTATCATAGCCCTCAACTTTAATTTTTATACGTTGGCTTTCGTCAAAATATACAACATTGCCATTTTCGTTTTCAATCGTAAAATTTTGGCCTAAGCTAGTCATAGATGCCAATACCAAGAGGGAAGCCACTATATTTTTCATATCCAGAATTAAATTTTCTATACAAATATAATTTGTTAAGCAATTTAAAAAACAAAAAACCCTTAAATATTTACAATCACATGCTCATAGGTTTATTAGTGGCATCTTTAGTTGACTAACAGGTACTAATTTTGTTACTGCTTTCATCCCTAAACAGGTCATATGAAAATCGAAAGAGGATGGTGTAAAACATGTAAACAAAATTATGCAAGTCAATACCTACAAACGCTAACTTGCAGCTGGAACATTTGGCTAAAACCATGCAGCCCCATATTCTTAAAATGCTGATTAAAGGCGAGGATGAAATTCTGGATTTCAAACAAACCATTTCTAGCGCTTCGAAAATTGCCAAAACGATGGTAGCATTTGCCAACCATAGGGGTGGGACGCTTTTGATTGGTATACGCGACAATAAAACTGTGGCGGGCATTCGCACCGAAGACGAAAAATACATGCTCGATTTAGCGGCCTCGTTTTATTGTAAACCAGAAGTTAAAATCAAAATTGAAGAGTGGGAAATTGAAGGAAAATTGGTTTTGGAGTGTACAATATTTGAAGGCGACGAAAAACCCTACTACGCAAAAGATGAGGCAGCAAAGTGGTGGGCTTATATACGGGTTAAGGACAAATGTTTATTAGCCAGCAAAATAGTAGTGGATGTTTTGCGAAGGAGGGCCCTAAAAAAAGGAACCCAAATTAACTATTCGTCCAAAGAAACGGCCTTGTTCGAATATTTAAACACAAACGATAAAATAACCCTAAAACAATACAGCAAGATGTTGAATTTAAGTAGGCAAAGGGCTTCCAAAATATTGGTAAATTTAATCAGCACCGGATTGATCCGAAATCATACCACCGAAAAAACAGAATTTTACACCTTGAGCTAACAAAGAGGAGGGCTTGATAAAGTGATGTAATAATCAGACCTTTGAGGCGTTATTCTAGTATAATGAAACAGTTTAAATTAGC
>CAMDXE010000031.1 GCA_945878925.1 Chitinophaga pinensis | reverse complement strand
TAAAAGGGGCGAGCAATTCTATTGACAATAAATCCAGGAGTGTCTTTGGCCGTAACTGGAGTTTTTTTCCAAGAAGTCATCAACTTATTCGATTGGAATAGAGTATGGCTGTCGGTTTGGAGTCCTGGAATTATTTCGACCAAAGGCATAATAACGGCGGGATTAAAAAAATGAATTCCAATAACCCTTTGAGGTTTTTGGCAAGCCGCGGCTATTGATGTAATGGACAGGGAGGATGTATTAGAAGCTAAAATGCAGGTGTCGGAAACAATAGTTTCAAGTTTTTTAAAGACACTTTGTTTAGCCGTAATATCTTCAATTATCGCCTCAATAATAAGTTCGCAAGATGATAATTCTTCGATATTACTAACGTAATGTATAGACTTAATGATGCAATCGACCTCTTCATCCGAAAGTTTTCCTTTTGAAAGCTGCGACTGAAGGCTCTTTTTTAAGAGTTCGCTTGATCGTAAATGTGCTTGAGGATTGGTGTCGAAAATAAAAGTAGGGTGGGAGGCCGTTGCTGCTAACTGCGCTATTCCAGTGCCCATAGCCCCTGAGCCAATTATTCCTATTTGCATGTTGGCGAAGGTAATATTTTTAGGTTTACGTCGTAAAAATTAGCGGAGAATACTTTTTTTTGAATCCACAAAAATGTTTCTACAAACATTTAAAAGCATCAAAAGGTTCCTTACAATCCAAACATTTATAAAAGGCTTTGCATGCCGTTGACCCAAATAAACTAACCATTTCTGTATTTTCGGAGCCACATTGAGGGCATGCAACCTTCGCATATTCTGAGAAAAGTGCCAATTTTGAGGTTTGGGTTTTTTCGGGGGGTGCTATTCCGTAATCGAGCAATTTTTGAAGACCTTCGACACTAATCCAATCGGTAGTCCATGGCGGCGAAAGGCTTGTTTTTATTTCGAAATCTAAAATGTTGGCCGATAATAAGGCGGTTCTCATCTCCATTTCAATCATAGTCATGGCCGGACATCCGCTATACGTTGGGGTTATCGTAATGATAGGCTTTGAGCCCGAAGTGTTTATTTCTCTAATAATTCCTAAGTCCTCAATCGTTAACACAGGAATCTCAGGATCGCATACGGTGGAGAGAATCGAAATAATTTGCTTTGTGTTATAATTATTCGTTGCTGTTTCGCCCATCATTAAGCACACATTTATTGAATTATTTTTTATCGGTTTGCATTTTTTGCATGGCCATCATTTGTTTGACGGTTTTTTCCATTCCGTCGACCGAGCCATCTAGAAAAATCACATTTCCTTTGCCATTTTCGGCAACATGTTTTAGGGTTTCGGTCCACATGGTAAATAAGATGACTGAATTGTCTAACTCGGAGGCATGCATCTCTTTGGCTGCCAAACTCATACCTCTTGCTACTTCCTCTCTAAAGGATGCAACGGCTTGTCCACGAAGCATGGCGGCTTGTCGCTCGGCTTCGGCTGCAATTCGAACCGCGTTGCCATCGGCTTCGGCGCCTTTGGTTTTAGTTATCAATAAAGCCTGGCCTTCGTTTTCGGCCGCTGCTTTTAAGTTGTTTGAGGCCACCACCTTGGCCATACTTCTCATAACTTCTTCGTCAAAAGTAATGTCGTTCATCTGAACGTCGATCAAATGGTAGCCCCACGATTCGAAAACATCGTCCAAATTATCCTTTACATAAAGTACTATTTCGTTGCGAAGCGTAAGTATTTCGCTCTGTTTTTTTGTAGCTACAAACGATCGCACATTGCCTTCTATAGTTCGAATTAGGGATTGATTAAAACTTCGTTCATCGATAAATTTAAATGCTACATTTTTTACGGTTTCTTCATCGTGGTTTAAAACTGCGTAGAGCACTAAAGCCGTAAAATTAACATTAGCTTGATCTAAAGTAACAGCTTGAAAGCCTAATTCGGTGGATCGGTTTTGAATGCTTATGCGTTTAAAAACCTGTTCGAGAACTGGAATTCTAAAGTTTAAACCTGGTCGTAATACACGGCGATATTTCCCGAAAATGGTGGTTACACCTATCATTCCTTGACGAATGGTTACAACAGAGGCAGCAATGAGTAAAATAATTGGAATTAAGTAAACGATTTGCATATAGATTTTTTTTTCAAATATAATCAAAGGCAATCAATCGATAAACACGATTAATCTGAAAAACTACCACTTACATCCGGGCATGCTTCGTTGAATGTATTGCAAGTCGGTTAATAAAATACCTAAATATTCGGAATGATTTCCAGATTTTCCACCCGATTGAAACCAATTTGATTCAGGAACATCGAGTTTGGCTTGAGCAAATACGTCGTTTAAGCGTTTAAGCCAGTCGTTTTTAAGATGCTCGAAGGGATAGCCAATTCCCAGATGGGCCAGTTGTTTTTCGAAATCCGAGGGTATAAACATTTCGCCTGTAAACTCCCAAAGGGCCAAGGCCGCATCCTGTGCTCGTTGATGGCTTTCGAGGGTGCCATCGCCCATACGGATAACCCATTCGCTGCTAAACTTTAGGTGATAATTAACCTCCTTAATGGCTTTTGATGCAATGGCTGCTATTTGTTCGTCCTTACAGGATATTAATTGATTATAAAGCAATTGCATGAAATTGTCATAATAAAATTGCCGCATAATGGTATGCGCCCAATCGCCATTTGGTTGCTCGAGTAATATAAAATTTTTAAAGTCTCTTTCGTCTCTAAAATAGGCAAAATCATCTTCTGTTTTTCCTTTTCCATCGATAGTAGCCGCGTATTGATAAAAGTAGCGCGATTGTCCTAAAACATCTAAAGCAATGTTAGTAAGCGCAATGTCCTGTTCTAAAACAGGCCCATGCCCGCACCATTCGCCTAATCGTTGGGCAAGGACGAGTCCATTATCGGCCAAATGGAGAAGGTAATTGAGGAGATGTTTATTTTCGATTTCTACTGGTTCCAAATTTTTATTGTATTTTTTATTAATCCTTTACTACTTGTGTTCTTTAATTTGCTAATGTACTTTACATTAACCTCTAACCTTTATCCTTTAACCTTTAACCTTTATCCTTTAACCTTTATCTTAACCTTAACCTTAACCTCAACCTCAACCTCAACCTCAGTCTCAACCTCAGTCTCAACCTTAGTCTCAACCTTAACCCTACATATGCTTCAACGCATCGGGTAGATCGTAAAACGTGGGGTGGCGGTAAATTTTATCAGCAGCCGGATCAAACATGGCATCCATTATTTTTGGGTCAGATGCACTAATGTTGACCGATTCAACCACCCAAATACTAATTCCTTCTTGACGCCTCGTGTATACATCGCGTGCGTTTTCGATGGCCATTTCAGCATCCGTTGCATGCAAACTTCCCACATGTTTATGATTTAATCCTCTTTTGCTTCGAATAAACACCTCCCAAAGAGGCCAACTATTTGTACTGCTCATTATGCTAATTGTTTTGTTTCCAATTTTCTTTGTCTTTGTTTTTCGGAGTAGGCTGTTGCGGCATCTCTTACCCATTTTCCATTGTCCCATGCATCTTTTCGGGCCTTAACTCTAATTTTATTACATGGGCCATTGCCTTGGACTACATTATTGAATTCGTCCCAATCAATTTGGCCATAATCCCAATGTTTTGTAGCTTCATTGTATTTCAATAATGGGTCGGGGAGGGTCAATCCTAAAATGTCGGCTTGTGGTTTGCTGGCGTCTACAAAACGCTGACGCAGTTCGTCGTTCGAAAAGCGTTTTATTTTTGTTTTCATCGAATATTCCGAATTGGTCGATTCGCTATCCGAAGGGCCAAACATCATCATCGAAGGCCACCACCATCTATTAATCGAATCTTGGGCCATTTGTTTTTGTTCAACAGTGCCATTGCATAAAGCCAACAAAATTTCGAATCCTTGACGTTGATGAAAACTTTCTTCTTTACAAACCCTAACCATTGCTCGAGCATAAGGACCAAACGAGCATTTGCACAATGGAACCTGGTTTAAAATAGCGGCTCCATCCACAAGCCATCCAATGGCCCCCATATCGGCCCAATTTAGGGTGGGGTAATTAAAAATACTTGAATATTTTGCTTTGCCAGTATGCAATTCATCCATTAAATTATCGCGTTCGGCACCTAAGGTTTCGGCGGCACAATATAGGTATAAGCCATGCCCTGCCTCATCTTGGATTTTGGCTAGTAAAGCTGCTTTGCGTTTAAGGCTTGGCGCACGCGATATATAATTGGCCTCAGGCAGCATGCCAACAATTTCGGAATGAGCGTGTTGAGCCATCTGTCGGATCAAGGTTTTGCGATACTTTTCGGGCATCCAATCTTTTGGCTCAATCTTTTCATCCTTATTTATGCGCGCAAAAAATTGGGTTTCGAAATCTAGGGTTGTCATTGTTTACGATATTTATACGGATTTATAAACCTATAAAAGTAAGAGGGATAAGTCCATTTTTTTTGATTTGTATTCGCTTTATTAGAATTATTGTTCATCGAAGGTAACGACCACTTTTTTGGTTAAAGGATGCGATTGACATGTTAGGATAAAACCATTTTCGAGCTCATCGGGTTCTAGGCTATAATTAACTTCCATATCCACTTTGCCTTCTATTAATTTGGCCCGGCATGTACAGCACACCCCTCCCTTGCAAGCGTAAGGTAGATTGGCGCCATTTTTTAAGGCTGCATCCAAAATATTTACATCCGTTGTTTGCAAATTAAAGGTAAATTCATCCCCATCGATAATAATGGTTACTTCGCTTAAAACATCGGCCTCAACCACCTGTTCGTCGTGTATTTTTTTGGCAATTCCGGCTGTGGCAAACAGTTCGTAATGTATATTCTTTTCAGGCAAACCTATAGCTAGCAAGGTTTCTTTTAGGTCAATCAGCATGTTTTCGGGACCACAAATAAATACATCGCCGCAAGTATTTGGGTTGAAAATAGTTTTAGCAAATTCCCGACATTTTTCGCCCGTTATATGGCCTTTAAATAATGAACTCCCAATAGCTTCGCGGCTCATTATATAATGCAATGACAAGCGGCCCATAAATTGATTTTTTAAGGCTTCTAACTCTTCACGAAAAATTACAGATTCAACATTTTTGTTTCCATAAAACAAGGTAAATGAACTTTTGGGTTCATCTTTAAGCACCGTTTTAAGAATTGAAAATATGGGAGTTATGCCACTTCCTGCGGCAAATCCTATATAATTTTTTTCGTTTGATGAACTAAGGGGCGTATTAAATTTGCCCATAGGAGGCATAAGCTCCAAAATGTCGCCAACCTTTAAATCGCCGTTGGCAAAATTCGAAAACGGCCCGTCGTACATTCGTTTTACCGCAATTCTAAAATCATTATCCTGAGGACTGGTGCACAACGAATACGATCTTCTCAACTCTTCGCCATTAAACTCTTTCCGAATGGTAATATACTGCCCCTGTGTAAACTTAAAAATTTGTTGAAGGTTGTCGGGTATAGCAAATGCTATGGACACGCAATCGGCTGTTTCTTTTCTTACCTCTTTTACTTGTATTTTATAAAATTCTATCGACACGTAATTGTTTTTTATGGGTTTGGGTTTAATATTTTATTGTAAAATTAGAGAAGCATAGCAAGCTAACATTATAAAATTTGAATGCTTCGAAATGACTAATTTTGACTGCAAACTTAGAGCAATTATGTCAAGGTTAAAAGTCTTAATCATCCTTGTGTTTATTTTAGTAGATTCTGGATTTATAAAGGCACAAAATTTCAAGGCCCAAGCATTGGCAGGAATGAATGTAGCACAAGTTGATGGAGACAGTTATTCGGGCTATAATCAGCCAGGATTTATTGGTGGCATTAGTATTTATAGGCCATCAAAAGAGATATACAATTTAGGGTTCGAATTGTTGTTTTCGCAAAAAGGAAGTCATAAAAAAAATACGGAGGAAGATTATACTAAGTTTAAACTGCGGTATACCTACATTACCATGCCTCTTTATATTGATTTTACCGATTTAGGTCCTGATTTTGATAAGGTGACTATTCGGGCAGCCATATCCCCAAATTTTAATATTATAGCCAAGGACAATAAAGGCTATGGCTGGGCCAAAACCGACATTAAGCCTTTTGAACTTAGTGGATATTTAAGCATCGGCTATAAAATTAACGATGCGTTTGGATTTATGCTTCGCCACGAAAATAGCCTCTTGTCGATAGGTAGGCCAGCCGATAACGCCTATTATAATATAAACAGACGAGGCCTATACAACCGATTGGTTTCGTTTATATTTACTTACAATTTATAAGTTTTTGCAGCCAACACTTGTTAAAGTTTGATTTTGACCCCAAAGGGAAAAAAATTAAACGACGCGTAATTTGCATAGGTCGATACCTTAACTGGCGAAAAATATCCCCTGTTTGAAGGAAGAAAGATTATTAAAGGCGACGTTTCGATATAAAGTTTCTTATTTAATCGAATATTTAAGGTCATGCTGGCATTAATAACCGGTCCTATTTTGTTTTTGGAGTCCCAATTTACATTTAGCATTCCTGCTCCAAGGCCGGTAGTCCAAAAAAAGCGATCCTTATAGAGCTTTATTTTATAGTAATGGTTGTAGCAAAAGAGGCTTACATTTGATGATAAATCGTTAGAATGATCGGTAGCGGCCCTATATAAATGTACGTTTTGCTCGAAGGATATGCCATATTGCCATTTTTTTGAAACATCCTTTTGGTATTCGAAAAATATACGAGCCCCAAATGAATTATAATTATTTACACTTGCCCCCGATTGAAACGACAGGTAGCTGTCCTTTGTTTTATTTGCTACTTGTTGCGAATGGCTATTAATCGCCGTTAAGCATAGGGTAAAACAGAATACGAATTTCGTTAATGGCATTAGGCAATCGTTTATTTAATAACGGTAACAGTTCCTTTTTGGTAATGGGTACTTCTATCCCAACCCGTGTATGTAACGTGCCAAATAAACACTTCTGTTCCTTTGGTTTCTTCTAGATTATTTCCGTCCCAATCTTGCTTTTTGTTTTCGGAGTCAAACACTTTTTCACCCCATCTATTATACACCTGCATGTGGTAAGTTTTAACAAATACTGGAACAAAGCCCCAAGTTTCATTTAAGCCATCGGTATTTTTTGTAAATGCATTTGGCACATGCAGCAAGGGAGGTTGAATAAGATATATGCTATTGCTGCGGCTCTGGGCATAATGTCCGCTTGGGTGTTCTTGAGCAACTACGCTGTACCAGTAGCCTCCCCAATCGTAATCTAATTTGCGATCGTCGTAATTTAATTCGGTAGCCAAAACCGAAACTATTGGCCTCATATACCCCGTGTCAACCGATCGTTCGAGAGTATAGCTTATTACTCCGGCATCCCATTTTCGGTAGGGCTGCCAATCGAGGCTATGGTAAAATGGTTTGCTCTGCCCAGTTAAGATAATATTACACCCTATGTTTGATTTGGCACTCGATTGCCCACATTTGTCATGCACAACTAAGGCATAGCAGAACGATTGAGTTTGCACATTGACCGATTTATCGACAAAAAAAGTATCCGTCCGATTTCCAAATTCACTTAAATATTCAAAATTTAAAGCAGGTAAATTTTCACTTCTATAAATCGAATACGTTCCAAAATCGGGTTCGTTGCTTTGAAGCCAGTGTACAGATATATCCTTATTGTCGATTACGGTGGCGGTGATAACTTTGGTGGGCGGAATTGGAGATTCGCTTTCTTGAACCGAAGATACTTTATAGGAAGAGGCTCCAGCTTTTTTACATTTATTAAATACTTTAAAAAAATAACTGTAATTTTTATTTCGACAATCGGGCGATTTTTTGTCTAAATATTGACCGTTCCCTATACTCCTAATGGTATCAAGGGCAAGGGTATCGCCATTTGGAAATATTTTATACACGACGGTGTATCCAAAATAATTAGAAGGCACAAGGGCCGACCACGATAAAAGCAATTCATCATTTTTTGTAAAAACCAGGCATAATGTTTCGGGAGGTGGCAATACTGGTGGAGGAGTAACCACAATTTTTATATATCCAACATTCGATTTAAAATCGGGGCAACCTCTATCGCTAACATTGGCTCGAATAGTAAAGGTGTCGCCATTGGCATGCGTACATTTTGGCGACCACGAAAATGTAGATATTGATTTAGCAACCCCTGCTTCATTTTTAGGAAAAGCAATAAATTGGGATTCCAAATTTTGTAAAGATGTGAAAACTGTATTTATGGTATCGTCATCCGGATCGGCAATGGTATAGCTGAACCTTAGTGTATCGAAAGCCATGATCGAAAAAAAGGTATCTTTAAGTTGGGGCGGCTTATTTAAATTTTCGAGGGCAAATTTAAAGGCGGCATTGCTGCAGCGTGGGCTAAGATTTTTTTCGGCAAATGCTCCACTTGTAGTTGGAAAATCGCTCAAAGGCCCAACTTGCCCATCCATGGGGCAGCTCGAACACACCGACTGATAGATCACTCCTTTTTTGTCGAACCTGCTGGTTCCACCATCCACATGGTCGCCTGTTAGGTTGCCACCAATGTATGTTGCATAAACCAATTTTTTTAATTCCTTTGAAAATACAATAATATAAAAATCGCTACCATCGGTCGTTTTTTGAAAAGCATCTGATGTAATGGGTAAATTTTTGGTGGTGCTAGAAGGCACTAAATCGGTTGTGGTTTTTCCGCCCCAGCACGATATAAAAACTCGGTCGCATTCGGCCACCATAAAGGCATTGATGGTAATGTCGGGTCGCGAATCGCCGGTGCCAAAGGTCGAACTGTAGATGATAGTACTTAAGTCGGCCGAAATCATGGTCAAAAACTGCCCTGTATTACCACTATAATACACCAAGCCTTTTGGAGGAATAACGCCCTCGGTTTGGCCCACTACATAAACTCGGTTTTGAGCATCTAATTCTAAGGAAATTATTTGATCGTATTTGTCCGAACCAAAATAGGTGGCCGCTAGCAAGGATGTGCCATCGCCCGATATTTTTACAATGTATCCATCGGCTTTGCCTCCTTTATAATTAGGGTTGATGGTGCCCGAAGTACTTGCAAAACCATTGCCACCTGTGCCTCCCGAAACGTATAAATCGCGTTTGCTATCAAAATCGATGCTGTAAATACTTGTATTTTTATCGCCACCTACATAACTCGACCAAAGTAAATTGGAGGCATTGGCCGAAAACTTAAAAATCAGGCCTTGTTGTATCCCAGGTGAGTTGCTTTGTTTAAATCCATTTTTAATTTCGATATCGCTGCTTAAGGTTGACATAACCCCAAGTATCGAACCATCGGTATCGCATATTACATCGCCTCTAAAATTGTCGGCATAAAAATAGAGGGTGGTTCCCGATTCGTTTAACCCATCATTTTTTGAACCTCCAAAATAAGTAGAACCTATAAGGGCGCTGCCATCGTAATTTAATTTGGTTATAATAATGTCGGAACCGCTGCTTTTTACGGCCGAATGAGCGTTGGCTGCTACTGGATAATCGTATGAAAAGCTCGACCCCAATATTACCAAGTTATTTCCATTGTCTACCACAAGGCTATGGGGGTAATCGTTGTCCGACCCTCCAAGGTAAGTTGCATAAATAAGGTTTTTGCCATCAGCCGAATATTTACTTATGGTTATGTCGCAAGGAAACGTATAATAAATGTTAGGATTTGAGGAGGTGCCTCCGTTATAGGTTTGGTCGAATGCACCAGCGGTTGTAGGATATTTTCCATTCGGTATTTGCGAATAGGCCGATGTAGTTATACCGCCCGAATAAAAATTTCCTTGATTGTCGTAGGTAGCTGTGAATCCGAAATTATCGGCCGTTGTACCCGAATAGGTCGAAAAAATTAATTTAGGGTCGATGATAAGGGTTGAATTTGAGGCTTTAAAATTTTGGGGAATATTGGCAAACGACAAGGTATTGCCTTCCAATTTCATTTTCACCTCAATGGTTTCCTTAGTATTTGCATTGCTTATCAAATAACTTACAGGAATGGTTTCGGTGTAGGTAAGCACCGAAGTTTGTATTTGAAGGTTATTCTCAACTAAATTAATGGAAATGGCTCCATCGTATTTTATTTTGATCAACTCGGGATTGCTGCCTGGATGGCAAATGAAATTATATTTAAGTTCTAAGCCATTGGATACCAATTCTAAATCAATTTTGGGGTAAAGATTACGGATAAGCAGTCGGTTGCATAAGCTAACATTGGAAGCCCATTTGCTTTTATCATTTCCTAAAAAATAGTTGTATTTTGTTTGCTGTATATCCTGACTTGCAATATTTTCAGGATGGATTTGCCCGCCCAAAAATTTCTGATTTATGCTGTGATAATTAATTTTTAAGGCATTTGAATTCGATTTATTTAAGCTTTTCTTTAGGCCATGATGCGACGATTCGTATAACTCATTAAATTTTGTTTGATCATAAAAAAGGTAGGTAATGCCTTGTTCTGCTATCAATACATTGCCCGAAAATATTGGCTTCGAATAAAGTATTTTAGAATCAAGCTGCCCTTTGTTTTCGATAAATTGAGCGCTAACCCTTGCCATACAAAGCAATCCCAAAAAGATGAGTCTAATTTTTAGCCAAAAGCATTGGTCCTTTATTAACTTAAAATTCATGAGTTTGCTATGCAATTAGACGCATTTAATCCAATAATAGTTTGGTCAAGGTATTATAATGTCAAAATTAGTACTATTTAGGGCTGATAATCAAATATTTTAACGGTATAATAATAGGTTTTATTCCCTTTTAGTTTAACCGTAACATCTATTTTATCCCCTTCTTTTAAGGCGGTGGCATTAAAGTCGGGCGTCCAAACCAAGGTAGGCAATCCATAGCCTTGCACTGCATTTTCAAGTTTCAATTTTATGGGCACCTTGTTTAATGTCATGCTTACGGTTGCCTCGTTTAGGTCGGCATAGAGGCTAAAGGACCATTTTTTGAACAAAAACATTTTATGAACATAGCCCGCATATGGCCATGCTATGAAATTGGCAGACCAATAAAGCGTATCGCGCGGGCGCGAATTGTCGAGAGCCCACAATACACATTTCGATTTGGTGCTGCCATGTCCCCAAATCATGCTAAAGGGATACAGCATCCACCTTCGGTTGCCTAATGTTGGATGCGTTTGGTCGGCAAGAAACGAAGTAATGGCCAGAGTAGTGGTGGCGTTTTGCGTTAAAAGACTGTATTTGGCAGCTTCGGCAGCCTCGGCACTGTAACACGTCCATATTTTAGGCATTTCATGGCTCAATTTATTATTGCTTTCCATGCTTAAGGCGGCCCTTTGGCACCAATCATTTAATTGCGAATCTAAATATATGGGAGGCACTCCGGCATTTACTCTAAAATAATTGATTCGGTTTTCAACCTTTTGTTGGACCGTATTTGGCACAAGGCCTTGCATGCATAATTTTGAATTGCCATCCCATTCGTAGTCCTTGGGTGCTGTGGAGGAGCTGTTGATTCGGGTATTGTAATAATTGAGTTTAAAATTTTCTTTGCCAATGGCAAGCTCCAATTGGTCAAGCTTTACGTCGCTGGGGTCTTTTAATTTTTCGACCTTTAAAATTTGAGAGGCTTTTAAAAGTTCACCCTCAATAATATAGTTATTAAACAAGGCATATAAATTTTCCTTATAAAAATTTTTGTATTCAGGAGTAGGTAGTTTTTTACCGCTGAATAATTTATTAATAAAATAGCGATCCTTCGAAACTAAGGGCCTTTTGGCTATTTCAGTGATAATTTTTTTTTTAAAGCAATCAACTCTTTCGAAGCGGGGTAATCGGTAGAAGCTTGAGTGAATAGCAAAGCAACATAGCCCGGTGTTTCATTTTCGTGTGCAAACTCAATTATTTTAACCCATCGTGCTATTATTTCCTTATCCGTGGGTGCAATAGTATCGCTGGCAATGGCCGTTTTAATTATGTATTTTTTTGCCAAATAGCTTGCCGCTTTGTCGTGGGTATTGGTAAAGTAATAATCGCTAATTTTCCAGATAATATTTTCGGCAAAGGGTTGCAAAAACATATCAGCCGATTTTATGTTTTCGTAAGCTGGGTTGTTGGCCTTAAGCGCTTTGGCGCGTGTAAATCTAAAAATCATGCTATCGGCCTCCGTTTGATTGGGGCCATCGATGGCATTGCGAATGAGGTAAAGGGCTAAAGCATTTTCTTTTTTTATAAAAAAAGTATCGGCAGGATTGTAAACCAATGCTTTACGAATAATTTCCATCATCAAAGAGGAGGGTGGTTGATTCTTAATCTGATCCTTAGCCAATAAATATTGATAAAAATTAATTTTTGAATTTTTTTCTCCAAACACGCGTCTGGCCATATCTAAATAATAGTTGGCCGAATCGAAATTTTTCTTTTTCCATTGTATATCTGTTAAAAACAGGAATGGCTCGATAATAGGTTGAGACTTAGCTTCTTCATTTTTAAGGTCGTCTTCGTATCCTTGAATTAAGATGCGATAATGCGATTTGGCCGAATTGGTGTCAGTGTTCATCTGATACGATTTTCCTATCATATAATAGGCCGTTCTGTCGCTATTTAGGCCATACGACACGGTATATAATTTTATGGCTTTAGGATATCGATTAACATTGTATTCTTCATCGGCTAAGGCATTATTTACTGAAACTAATTCGGCTATGAGATCGTCAAATTTGCCCTCGTACTTTTTATCCTTATCGCGCAATCGGGCTTTGATCACCAATTTGCAAACATCTTTAAAGGCTTCAGGGTTTTTTTTGGCAAAGGTTGGTTTTTTGTTTAATTCAAAAAGACTTTTTGCATGCAAATAATAGGATAGTGCATCTTTTTTAGTTACCTCATGTTCGAGCGCGTCGCCGGTTAATTTATAGGCACGTTCGTATAATCCGTCTTCAATGGCTTGTTGTGCTTTTTCGAGATTAAGAGGTTGCGATTGACTGAGATAGGCAAACGTAAAAAAAAGTATGAGAAGAATATGTCGTTGCATTTTTATTTTTCAAACATAGGATGAAATTTTGCAATTTTCAAACTTACAAAACTTCTTTTTGCTAATTAGGGTTCTTCCAAACTCCAGGCTTCGGGTTTATCGCTAAAAAGGGCCTTGGTTTTGTGCCATGTTTCATCAAAAAAAGCCGATTTCCTATAAGCGTTTAACTTAGCAGTGCTTTCCCAAATACTGTAGGTGAAAAAGATAGAGGGATTTAGGGTATCTTTAAGAAGCATAACCTTTTGGCAGCCATCAAAATTTGTTATTTTGTCTTTTACGCCTTCAAAAAGCCCTTTAAAAACTTCAACGTTTTCGGGATGGAAGGTCATTTTTACAATTCGTATTATCATCAGGTTTATATTATGCCTTTTCCTTGTCTACTAATTTGAGGGGTATTGTCGGTGCAATCAATAACGGTTGAAGCTATATTACCTCCCATTCCACCATCAATAACCATAGCTACCATTTGCCCAAAGATAGTTTCAATTTCGTATGGGTCGGTATGGTATTCTATAATTAAGTCGTTGTTGTGAATGGAAGTTACCAATAGGGGTTCGCCAAGTTCTTTTAAAATTTCCATGACAATTAAATTATTTGGCACTCGAATGCCTATGGTTTTTTTAGTTTCACGAAACGAATGAGGCAATTTATGACTCGCTTTTAAAATAAAAGTAAATGGCCCAGGCAAAACCTGTTTCATAAGTTTAAAAATTGGGTTAGAAATGGGCTTGGTGTATTCCGAAAGTTGGCTAAAGCAATGGCAGAGGATCGAAAAATTGGTTTGATTGCTTTTTTTACCCAATTTTTTGGCAAACGATTCTAGTGCTTTAATGTTATTGATTTTGCAAGCGGCTGCATAAATGGTATCGGTAGGCAAAATAATTAAACCCCCGTTGTTCAGTAGGTTAACTACCTCCAAAATAGCACGCCTGTCGGGATTTTGAGACCGAATTTCTACAATCATTTATTCCTGCAAAAGTAATCATAGGGTCATCTAAAATATTTTTATTAATCACCAAGTTTTGAATAATTTGTATACATTTGAAAAAATGTAAGTTTATTTATTCGCTCAATCTAATTTTTTCACTATGCCTATGAATGCAAATTTTGAAGAAGTACAAGAGGGTGTTCAAACCCAAACAAAACAAAATCAAGGAGCGTGGGAGCTCGATTTTAGTACAGGCAATTTCTTATGGTCTGTCGAAATGTTTAATCTTTTACATTGCCACCCATCCTCTAATAAGATTACCCAAGGATTTATTTGTGATTTATTCTCGGACAGCGAAGGGGTAAAAATTATAGACTGGTTTCGAAGCCTAAAATCAGGATTGGAAATTAAGCCGCTCGATGTTGTATTTGTAAGCGATGCCAACATCCAAAAGCATATTAGATGGACTGCAGGCATATTTAGGGATACTTTTGGTAAAATTCAAAAAGCTATAGGAACCGTTCAAGACGTTACGACCTTTAAGGACGATGAAACTAAACTTGTTCAATACAAGCATTTCTTTTATGGCAGTAACGATCTAAATTGTATTGCAAATGTTCATGGCTATTTCGAAAAAGTTAATCAAAAATTCACAGATTTATTGGGCTATAGCGAGCTAGATTTGGTTGAAAATTCATTTCTAAATTTCATACACCCAGATGATATAGCAGGCACCCTTAAAGAAATAGAAAAATTAAAGGGGGGAGCCATTACCCTGAATTTTTGCAACCGCTATCGTAAAAAAAATGGAGACTATGTGTGGCTCGATTGGACATCGAAGCCCGACACCGCAAGCGGAAAACTTTATGCCATTGCACGAGACATTACAGAGAGAATAAATTATGAAAATAATTTAGTTCATTTAAATGAAGAATTAGAAAACAAGGTTGCACAACGAACCAAGGAGATAGAATTTCGAAAAAAATATTATGAAGCCATCATTACCAATAGCAATGAGGCCATCATGACCTTAGATGTAAAGGGTAACATATTATATCAAAGCCCAACGGCGGCTAAAATAACAGGATATAGCGAAAAAGAATTGCTAAATAAAGAGGCTTCATTTTTAGGAAAAAGCTTGCTCATGTTTGAGGCACATTTAAATGAGCTAAAACGCAATGAAGGAGCCTCGATGCCAGTGGAGTTTAAAATCAAACATAAAAAGGGACAAGATATTTGGATTGAAGGAAATATCATAAACCGATTGCAATCTAAAAATATTAAGGCCTATATTTTTAATTTCAATGAAATAACCCATCGAAAAGAATCGGAGATAGCCTTGCGCCAAAGTGAATTAAAGCTTAAAAAAGCGCAAGATATTGCCAACTTTGGCAATTGGGAACTTCGCATTGATACGGGCGAAATGATATGGTCGGAGGTGGCATGCAGGATTCATGGGTTTTTGAAAACCGAAACCAAGCAAAATTTTTCCACCTGGATTTCGCTTATACATCCCGATGATTTGAATTTTGTGATAGCCAATATTAAGTTAGTTCAGGAAACGGTTAAACCCATTTCGTTTCCTTATCGAATTTTGTTAAAAAACAAAAGTGTGCGCTATGTAAATTTAGATTGTTTTTTCGAATTCGATTCGCTGGGAGGTATTCAAAAAATCAATGGCATTGTTAACGATGTTACCGACGAAAAACAGGCCGAAAAAGAAATGTTGCTCAGCCAAATGTTTACCCGTGGGGTGCTCGATTCGCTTACAAGTCAGATTGCCGTAATAGACAAATCAGGATTGGTAAAAGAAACCAACAAAGCTTGGGATGCTTTTAGAACCGTTAATGGCGAAACCCTACTGACACGAACCGAAAGCGGAACTAATTTTATTGAAATTTGCAAAAATCAAAAATATTCGGAAGAGGAAACATCGCATAAAGCAATCGAAGGGATAAACGCTGTGTTTAAAAATAAATTGGATGAATATCAATACGAATATCCCCTAAATTTGGCCAACGGGGTCCATTGGTTTTTGATGCGAATTACCAAATTTAAACAAGATAAATCGATGGTAGTATTGTCGCATGGCGATATAACTCAACGCAAAATAGCCGAACTGCTGACCAAAAAAACAGCCAACGATTTAATGTATAGGAACAGAGAGCTTGAGCAATTCGCCTACATGGTGTCGCACAATTTAAGAGCGCCCGTGGCCAATTTAATTGGACTGACCGACATTTTGATACATAATAATCTATCGGACGATAAGGTTAAAGAAACTACCAAAGGCTTATTTAAATCGGCTAACAGATTAGACGAAGTTATCAAAGACTTAAACCACATTTTGCAAGTGCGTGGGCATGCCAATGAAAAAAAGGAAATTATTTATTTTGACAAACTTATTAAAGGCATCGAAAGCAGTGTTAGCACCTTGTTTGACAATTCGAACCTTGTTGTAAAAACCGATTTTAAGGCCATCAACAAGCACCTCATCGTAAAGAGTTATCTGCATAGCATTTTCTATAATTTGATTATTAACAGCATTAAATACCGAAGCAATCTGCGACAGCCTTTGGTGGAAATAAAAACCGAGGTAAATAATAAAAACTTGGTAATTCGGTATAAGGATAATGGAATAGGCTTTAACATGAGCCGCGATAAAGATAACGTTTTTGGCTTATATAAACGATTTAACCCCGAAATTGAGGGCAAAGGCATAGGACTTTATCTTGTTAAATTACAAGTTGAATTGATAGGTGGAACCATCAAACTAGAAAGTGAACCCGATAAGGGCGCCGAATTTATTATTGAAATTATGAATTAAACAAATTGATTATGAATTTACCTGAACGCTTTATACTTGTGGACGACGATCCTATAAATAATTTGATTATCGAACACCAAATAAAAACTAAAATTTCGACCGATATTGAAATCCTAAGTTTTGAATCGCCTCAAGACGGGTTTGATTATATAACAAGCTACAACGATTCGAAGACTGGAGCCCAAACGGTACTTTTTTTGGATTTAAACATGCCCATTTTTTCGGGCTGGGATTTTTTAGAAAAATTAGAAAATTTGGATCATAAGATAACCAATCAGCTTACCATCTATGTATCCTCTTCGTCGCTCGACAATCGTGACATTGACCGAGCCAATAAAATTGATTTGGTAAAAGAATATTTGATAAAGCCCTTGACGGCCGAACGTTTAATTGGCCTGTTTAATTAGGGCAAAATCAATGAATAGATGTAAACTTTAATTACCTCAAAAACGGTAGCCAAAAAGCATACGGCTCCTTAAATTAAGTCCCGACGTATAGGGCGGATATATGATTCCAAATATTTGGGTTTCGCCCCAGCTTTGTTGAAAACAAACACCAGCGGCATATTCAAAAATCAGGCCATTTTTGCCCACAAAATCAAAACCTAAGTAGGAGGGGTTGAAATAAATTGCTTTGGCGTTTAAATTTGTTTCAACAGATCCTGTAAAACCTTCCTTTGTAAATCGACCCCCAAATGTTTCATCGTAAATAATGGTTTTTGCACCAATGGCCGGGCCAAAAAAAGGATTAAATTTTTGAGGAGAATAACGTTTGAAATATACTTTAAAAAATAACTCCATCAACGATTCGTTTACTTTGGTATTGTAATAAATCGATTCATCGGCTTGGCGTTTCAATCCATATAAATTAAGCGAATAATTTTTATTGAAACTGTATTCTATGGCTAATGCCCCGCCATCCAAAATTGGGGATAAATAGATAGCGGTTGGGGTGATTTTTTTAAAATTTTGGCGAGTATTTTTTTCTAGAGTTTGCCCAAACAAATCAAAGTTGCCAAGTAGTATTAGACCTAAAAATAAGTAAGTTTTTATTTTTATCATGGCGTGTTTTTACCCAATGGCCAGCCTATGCTAAATCCAAAAAATCCTCCCAAACCTTCTTTGTAACCCAAACCGGTTACCGTAAACTGGCCTGTATTGGATGGCATAAACTGAAACCGTATGGCGGTATAAACGTCAAATATAATATTTTTTGAAACTAATTTTGTTGAACCTATTGCCAAATAAACCGATTGCCGTTTTGTACTGCTATAAATTTTTATGGTTTCAAAATTTTGCACGTGCGTTTCCATAGTGATTAAAGCTCTTCTTAGGTTAAGGCCTACAGCCAAATAAGGACCAAAATACACCCTTGATTTTTTTGAAATTTTATAGCGTTTTAACCTGAAATCAGCAACATGCTCATCAAAATTACTAAGTTGGAATTGGGATAAATTATTGGGACTTTGTATTTCTATAAAATAAGGAAAATCGTGCTGCCTATAACTTGTCGAAATTTTCAAAGTTTTGTTTTTTTTAAGCCTCATTTCTAGGTTTAATCCAAGTTTTCCAAATATTATTTGGAAAGGCGAAATGCCGTATATGAAATCGAAACTATCGGGGCGCAAAGGATTGGGTTTAAACTTTAATAAAGGCTGTTGGGCAAGGCATGGGTTTACAAGCAACATCAAGTGTAAAAACGTAATACACAGCGGCAAGTACCAATTTTTTTTTGCAAACATGGCCTCTTATTCATTTAGTCGTTTGGCTATCGATTTATTTTTTCGATAAATATCGTTTGCAAAACGAAGGGTTGCGTCTTGCTCGAAAACGATGGTTCGGTAATCGATATAAACTGGTATTGTTTTTTTAAGACGTATTATTTCGGTGGTTTTGATGGGTTTTAATAAAGAATCCTCAATTTGCAAGGCCGTATCGTAGGGTTGAAGGCCCATTTTTAATCTAAAATTATCAACGAGGGTACTGTCATCCTGCAATCGCAATAAAAATTCGGCCATAGCCTCGGGGTCATGCAAGCGAACACAGCCATGGCTAACGGCCCTATTTCTCTGATTAAACTTGCCTTTTTCGGGCGTATCGTGCATATAAATATTATGCCCATTGGGAAAATTAAATTTCAAGATACCTAATGAATTATTTGGTCCTGCTTTTTGCCTAATTTTAACCGTAACGCCATAGGGCTTAAATTTTTTCCAATTAATGCTAGTGGGCGACACTACTTTCCCCTCATCTACTACCTCAAATCCTTTTCGGGTTAAATAATGAGGGTTATTAATAATCTGATGGTACATTTCTTTTCCAATAATGCTGTTAGGAACCGTCCAAGTAGGATTAATCACAATTTCTTTAATCATCGAAGCTATAACAGGCGTTTCGCTATTGATGGGTTTGGCTCTTGCAATTTTACTTTTCAAATAGGCACGGTACTTTTCATCGTAGGTTTCTAATTTGCTTTTTCCAACACAAACGCGCATTTGTGCAATACTGTCATTTTTTAGTTCGGCCACAAAATCAATAAGGTTCACATATACATAATGGCCTGTATCGGGTTTCGAAAACCATCGTTCGCGTTCTAAACTGGCTAAGGCATTATCGATAAATTCGGAGGGTGGCACACAAATCTGGGCCATAAAAACCGAATCTAATTTGCCAGGAGCTAGGCTAAATAAGGCTCGCGTTTTTTTGATGTACAATTCTTGGTCGGCAATTATTCGCATTTTGAGGTCTGCTGCCGAATCATTTTGCGCGCCCCAAATCATCTCAAGCCGCTGATTTAAAACATTTTGATTATGCTGCGCAAAATTATCTTGAGCCGTATCGTAAACCAAAACAGTGTTTTTCTTTACAAATTCTGTATAATTTTTGTACAGAAGCTGAAGCGCATGATAATGTATTGAGTTTGGTGATTTTAGGCTTATGGTATCTTGAAAGGATCGC
>CAMDXE010000030.1 GCA_945878925.1 Chitinophaga pinensis | reverse complement strand
CCACTCTCAGAATCATAACTTAACTCATTAACAAAATTTCGGCTTAATCATGAAAATACATAATCGATTTATTCTAAAATCAGACACATGGCAAGCATTGGCCTTATCGTTAGTTTATAAAAAGAACTTTCTTATTTCTCTACGTTTTGGTTGAACCAAAAACCCTGCTCTCGCTTGCATATTTGCTTTCGCACCGCCTCAGGCGTGTGAATAACAAACCGGCCTCTGGCCATATACCCCGAAAACCCCATGCTGTTTTCATAAAAATATCTTTGACCAAAATTTTCCAATAATCCTGCCATTACATATCTAAACTTTTTAGCGAACTATCAAAATTCAGCCTAAATTAAATTAAATTTGTAAAAGAAATTAAATGTATCAGATGATAAGAACCATTGTTACCCCTAAAAATAATAAACTTCAAGTTTCTATTCCTGATAGCTACATTGGAAAGGAGATAGAAGTGTTGCTTTATTCTAAAGATGAATTGGAACTAAAAAAACCTGCACCTATTAATAGTATGTCTAATTTTTGGGGGACTATTTCAGATGAAACAGCTAAAGAATTGCACAAAGAAGTGGAGGAAAACAGAGCTGGCTGGGAAAATAGATTGAATAAGCAATTTTAAAAAATGTATCTTTTAGATTCGAATGTTGTTATTGATTTTTGTAACGCAAACTTGCCCGACAATACGCGGAAATTGCTTCAAAAAAACGAGCCGCAAATTTCTGTCATTACTAGAATTGAGCTATTTGGAAGTAAAAAAATACCAATAAAAGAGCGATTAAAATTAGAGCAATTCATTGAAATATCAACCGTTTACGATACTATTAGCATAGAGATAATAAACCATGCTATTCGTATAAGACAAGAATACAGAACAGATTTACCAGATGCAATTATTGCTGCCACTGCCTTGGCTTATAACCTTATTTTAATTTCACGTAATATTTCTGATTTTAAAAATATTAAAGGGCTGCAAATTATTGACTCCTATAATTTGTAATTAAACTATTTACATAGACCCTTCTTAGTCTTTATTTATTAGATCAATAAATAAGTAATCATTCTTTGATAATTTGTCATCAATGCCCTGCTCAATTTCTTAGTATTACAATCTGTTTTTTCATTAAGTTTGCGCCACTTAAAAAAAAATAAAAAAACAAAATTTTATGCTATCCGATATTGAAATTGCTCAGGCCACGCCTCCCAAACACATTAAATTAATTGCCGAAAAAATAAATATTCCTGCCGATGACCTAGAATATTATGGAAAACACAAGGCAAAGCTTCCTTTGGATTTAATAAACGAGGAAACGCTTAAAAAAAGCAATTTAATATTAGTTACGGCCATCAACCCAACGCCTGCAGGCGAAGGGAAAACCACCATGACTATAGGCCTTACCGAAGGGCTCAATAAAATAGGCAAAAAAGCAATGGCCGTTTTGCGTGAGCCATCCTTAGGCCCTGTATTTGGAGTAAAAGGCGGAGCAGCCGGTGGAGGATATAGTCAGGTTATTCCCATGGAAGACATCAACCTTCATTTTACTGGTGATTTTTCGGCCATTGAAAAAGCCAATAATTTATTGTCGGCCCTTATCGATAATAATATTCAAAATAAAAGCGAAAATAATCTAAACATCGACCCCCGCACGGTAGCCTGGAAACGGGTGATGGATATGAACGACCGTTCGCTTAGGCAAATGGTTATTGCCCTTGGCGGAAAAAACGGCGGAATTCCTCGTGAAACGGGATTTAATATAACAGCTGCCTCTGAGGTTATGGCTATTTTGTGCATGAGCAAAAACCTAAAAGACCTAAAAGAAAAATGTGCTAACATATATATAGGCAATACATTTGATGGGCAGCCAGTTTTTGCCCGCCAATTGAAGGCTCAAGGCGCAATGGCTGCTTTGTTGAAAGACGCCATTAAACCCAACTTGGTTCAAACACTTGAAGGAAATCCAGTAATTATTCATGGAGGCCCATTTGCCAATATAGCCCAAGGAACCAACACAATTCTCGCTACAAAAATGGGATTGAGTTTGGCCGATTATGTAGTAACCGAGGCAGGTTTTGGTGCTGATTTAGGGGCCGAAAAATTTCTAAATATAAAATGCGGTTATGCAGGCGTTTATCCAAAGTGTGTGATGATAGTGGCTACTATTAGAGCCCTTAAATACCATGGCGGCGTGGATGTAAAATCGCTGAAAGCCGAAAACGTGGAAGCAGTGAAAAAAGGATTTTGCAACCTCGAAAAACATCTCGAAAACATTAAATCTTTTGGCATTCCTCCGGTAGTAGTTATCAATAAATTTTATGCCGATTCGGCTGCCGAAGTCGAAACACTTATAAAATTAGTAGAAAGCAAAGGCATACCAATTGCTGTTGGAGCCGGTTTCGAACAAGGGGGTGAGGGCATGAAAGAAATTGCTCAAAAAGTGGTAGACTCCATTGCCAATGCTTCGGGCACCTTTGTAGGAACCTACGATTGGGAAGATACGGTTGAGAATAAATTGATGGCCATTGCGCAAAAAATTTATGGTGCAACAAGTGTCGAATACACGCCAAAAGCCATTGCCGATTTGAAAAAGATTTACAAAATGGGTTTTGACAAATTGCCAATTTGCATGGCTAAAACCCAATACTCATTAACCGATGACCCTAAAAAAATTGGGCGCCCCGAAAATTTCCACCTCACCGTTCGCGAATTTGAATTTGCCACCGGCGCGGGTTTTATTATCCCCGTTTGTGGAGAGATGATGCGAATGCCCGGCTTGCCTCAAATACCTTCTGCCGAAGCCATTGACGTGGATGATGACGGCAAAATTTCGGGATTGTTTTAGGAAACTAAAACTTTTTAGTGAATACTTATGCCTAAAAACCTTTTGATTACAGATGATGCCATCATCAATAAAATTCTCCTAATCAGAGGGCAAAAAGTGATGCTAGATAGTGATTTGGCAAAGTTGTATGGGGTTGAAACCAGACGATTAAATGAACAAGTTAAACGTAATTCAGAGCGTTTTCCTGAAGATTTCATGTTTCAATTAGCACAGGATGAATATGAAAATTTGATGTCGCATTTTGCGACATCAAAAAGGGGAGGAAGAAGAAAAATACCGTATGCTTTTACTGAACACGGCGTTTTAATGGTTGCTAATTTTTTGAAAAGTGAAATAGCCACTGAGGTTAGTCTCAGAATCATTAGAATATTTATCAAGCTCAGGGAAATGTTGCTTACGCATAAAGATATTTTGTTGAAGTTGGAACAAATAGAAAAAAAAATGATGCTTAGCAATGAAAGAACTAACCAAAATGAACACGATATTCAAATTATCTTTAATGCATTAAAACAACTTTTAAACCCCCCGATTGAACCAAGGGAACCCATTGGATTTAAAACCGGCGCTACAAAAAAATAATGGGGCTTTCGTCTAACGGTTTACGAAATTCAATTTGAAATTGATGCGGGTTTTGATAACCCTGTTTGCAGCGAGATAATGCGCATTCATTCTGCCGAAGCTATTGATATAGAATATGGCGGCAAAATTCGGGATTATTTTAAGTTTGATTAACTTCATTTTCGCCTAAACTATACACTCAGAATTCGTGTGGATATTAGGATGAATGACTTGCCATGCTAAAAAAATAAATTTGTCGTTTAATTTTTTAGATGAAATTACATTTTTATATTCTACTTGCCATAGCTAATTTTAGCAACCCCATACTTGGGGTTGGCCAACGCGATACGGTAAAGGATTTGGACAAGGTGGATATCGACACCAAATATAGGCCTGTATTAAGCGATGCCCGCCGAATTGAATCGGCACCCGAAATGAAAGACCCCGAAATAAGTGTTCTAAATCTCAATTACACCTTCCCCGACCTAAGGTATAAAGTTAATCCAGCATTTACCTCAATCCCATCGCAAGACTACCGCAGCTCGGCCAAACCCTTATTGCCTAATAATTTTATAAAGGCCGGTTTTGGCAATTACACTACACCCTTGTTTCATTTGGAATTGCATAATGGAAAAAATAAAAACTACAGTTACGGGCTAACGGCACGCCATTTATCGTCGATTGCCAAACCTGCTCCTAAATCCTTTATCGACGACAACCTCTTAATTCACGGTTCAAAAAACATGAATGGCAACCTTTTGTCGGCTCAAATGAGTTACGCTAGATACGGGTTTCACTATTATGGATACAATCACGAATTGGACACATTTACCAAAGACTCGGCTAGGCAAGCATTTCATACCATGAATGCCAATATTCATTACGATAATTCGAAAACCTCTCGTAAATTAAAAACTGGCTTTGATATTGATTTCTATCGATTTAGTTCGCGTATACAAAATGAGATAGGCTATAAAGCCAGCAATAAAACCGGTGGTAAAATTGGGCCTGGCGAATTTTATTTACATACTGCTTTTGAGGGTTTTGTATCAGGGCCCGACACTTTAACTTATAGCAGAAATTTTATTGATTTTAATCCTGTTTATAAAATGCATTATAAATCGGTTGATTTAACGATGGGTATGTTCGGCTCAATCTTTTTGGATTCGGGTACTGCTCCCGCAAAATACTATGTAAACCCAGAATTTAAATTGGATTATTATGTTGTGCCCGACAAAATGAGAGCTTATGTTGGATTGCGCGGCGAACTCATCAAAGGATCGAATAAAACCCTTTACACCGAAAACAACTTTTTGGCGAGAAACCAAAATTTAAAAAACACCTATAGCCCCTATGTGATTTTTGGGGGCCTAAAAGGAAAATTAAACGCGAGCTTCGATTATTTTCTTGAACTATCGCAACAAGCCACTACCAACTTGCCTTTGTATTTGACCGATACCTTTAAGCTGCGTAATTTTATTATTGATTATGAAGATGCTGGATTATTTAAATTTAAAGCGGGCCTTAATTACAACCGTTTCGAAAAAATAAAAATAGCCTCTACCTTTACCTATTTTGCTTACACAAACCTGTCGGTATCGCATGCGTTTCAACGCCCCGATTTTGAATGGAATACCTTCGTTTATGCAAAATTAGGAACCAAGCTAAGTATTCAAAGTTCCATATACGTCATTGGCAACCGATATGCTCGGGTATATATGGAAGAAGAAAGTGAAAAATTACCAATAATAGCCGATTTAAACCTCAGTTCGAATTATCAATTGAATAAAAAACTTTCATTTTTTATAGCTTTGAATAATTTAGCGAATCAAACCTATCAGCGCTGGTTCAACTACCCAACTTATGGCTTGAATGGCGTTGCCGGTGCGAGTTTTAAATTTTAATTTCACCTAGGATGATCCTTTCTAAAACGATAGCGATAGAGAATCAGGTCTTTAAGAAATAAAATAAAAATGTTAACAATTTGCTTCATTTTAATGGCTGATATTTGATTAATTTGCGTCGATAATCCTATGGCATTTGTAAATTTAATTGATTCGGTTTCGGAGTTACTCTTTAAACATAACTGTGTAATAATTCCGGAATTCGGAGGCTTTATTGCCAATTATAAACCATCAGGTTTTGAGGAAAGCCGTAACCTCATCAGCCCTTCGAGCAAAAAAGTAGCTTTCAACCAAAGTTTGTCGCAAAACGACGGCTTGCTTGTAAATTATTGGGCACAATCGCAATCCAAATCCTATCAAGATGCTTTGAAAGATGTAGAATTATTTTCAAGCTTTTTGATGGAAAAAATCAGATTGAATAAAAGTTTTGATTTCAAATCGATTGGGACATTTTATCTAAATGCCGAAAACAAAATAATTTTTGTGCCTTACCAAGGGTTGAATTTTTTAGAATCGAGCTTTGGACTTTTTCCAGTAAAAATAAAACAACTCAATACCTATTCTTTACTATATCCTAGTAACCCATTTGCCAAAGCAGAGGTTATCGAAGCGGCATCCACAGAATTAGAAAGCGAAATACCGCTTCATGTGCGGCCAAACATTAGCTATCCTTTATTTCCTCAAATTCTCAAAGTAGCCTCCCTGTTGCTCTTGGCTATGGTATCCGTTTTTTCGGTCTATTACCTAGTTGACTCCAATTCACAAACACGAGTTGCACACTACAAGCCCGTTGAGAACCAAGCGTCATTATTAACGATTGATACTAATGTTAAAAAATCGAAAAAACATAAAATAGTACACTTAGCAACTATCGATTTTAATAACGAACGTCAGGAAATAAAAGCAATTAATACCAAATTAGATGCATTTTCCGAAAACAACGCTCACAAGCAGGAGGCCTTTAATGTTGTGGTTGGTTATTATAGCACCTCGAAAATTGCGCAACAAATGCATCTTAAATTGAAAAATGAATATTCCAATGCCAAACTTATGGATAAAACCTCCGAGGGTTTTGGCATAATAGTCGAATCGTTTTTTAAACATACTACGGCCAAAACATTTTGCGTTATGCTTAAAGATTTTGGTTTTAAGAATGTTAAAATTGAAAAGGAAATAATCATAGACAAATAATAAGCCCCTATCGCCCCACCTTTTAACTTAGCAAAAAAAATATGGACACTGAAAATCAGAAAGGACTAATTGGTACCATACTCTTTCATGGTTTGCTTTTCTTATGTGTATTTTTAATGAGCTTTGCCAACCCTGGCGGTGGAGGCGGTGGCGATAACGGATCGGGAGAGGCCTTAGGCGGGCTTGAAGTTTCGTTAGGCGAGCCCGATTTAGGCGGCCCCGACACCGAAGCTGGTTTTTCGCCTGAAGAGGAACAGCCTGTTCCCGAAGAAAAAGTTATTGACGAAACCTTAACCGACGACCATTCGGATGCTCCGGAGGTAGTGAGTAAAAAAACGGAAACAAAAACCACAGCACCCAAAATAACGGCTCCTGTTTTCAAAAAAACCATTCCCAATCCCATACCAAAGAAAATGCCCGACTCTAGGGGATTATTTGCTAAAAAAGGGGGTAACAAGGGTTCTGGACTTACACCTGGCAATCAAGGAGAAGATGACGGAAGCATAAATGGAAATAACGGCGATGGCGACTCGAAAGGCAACGGCTCTGGAAAATCGGGAAGCGGATCGGGTAGCGGAAATGGGAGTGGCAATGGAAGTGGAGATGGAGATGGAAGCGGTTCGGGAAGTGGCAAGTTAGATTTGTCAGGCTTTAAAAAAGATAGAGAATTTAACGTAGAAACAAACCGATCGGGAGCCGGCACTGTGCTTGTAAATTTATGCGTATTTAGAGATGGAAGAATCAAATCGGTTACTCAAAAATTAGGAGGCACTATGACCGAAAAATATTTTATTGATTTGGCCATCAAGGCGGTTAAGGAAAATTCGTATAGCCCAACTGCAGGCTCGGTAGCCGAATCGACCTGTGGCACTGTGAAATTTACGTTTAGATCGCGGTAATTCATTTTTCTTTAACTCATTTGCAGCCATTTACTGGCAAACCATTTTATAACTTCGGGCCTTGAATTACAATTCTGTTTTAAAGTATTTATACGATAAACTTCCAATGTATCATCGCATTGGAGCGGCTGCCTACAAAAATGATTTGACCAATACCATTGCACTTTGCCAGCATTTAAGCAATCCGCAAACACAGTTTAAGGCCATTCATGTGGCAGGCACCAATGGCAAAGGATCTACCTCACATGCGTTGGCAGCTATTTTCCAACACCATGGCTATAAAACCGGTTTATACACGTCGCCGCATTTAATTGATTTTAGAGAAAGAATAAAAATTGATGGCAAGATGATTCCCGAATCGGAGGTTATTGATTTTGTGGTTGGTAATAGTGAGGCTATAGAATCTATAGGACCCTCCTTTTTCGAAGCCACAGTGGGATTGGCCTTCCATTATTTTGCCAAAGAGAAGGTAGATATTGCCATTATTGAAACTGGATTAGGTGGCCGGCTCGACAGCACAAATATTATAACTCCAGAGCTATCGGTTATTACCAACATAAGCTACGACCATACCGATATGCTTGGAAAAACTTTAGGTGAAATTGCTTTTGAAAAAGCTGGAATTATTAAACCTAATATTCCTGTGGTTATAGGCGAAACGAACCCAAATACTCAAAACATTTTTATTGATAAAGCGGCTAAATCAAATTCTCAAATTTATTTTGCCGATCAAAATACAACGTATTTTAACACTGAAATTGACACCGATTTAATGGGCGATTATCAGCAAAAAAACATGATGACCGTTATGCAATCGGTTGAGGTTCTTAAGATTCTTGGATATCCTTTATCAATTTTTAAGGTTGCCCAAGCCCTACAAAATGTAAAAGGATATACCGGACTTAGAGGCCGATGGGAAATACTAAGTACTCAGCCATTTGTTGTTTGCGATACCGGCCACAATTATGCTGGCATAGAAGCCGCTATGAGCGAGTTAAAAAAAATTAATGCACCCAAATGCTACATAGTTTTTGGGGTTGTAAATGAAAAAGAAACCGAGCATATTTGGGAGTTGTTGCCGAAACATGCGATATATTTATTTTGCACACCAAGTATACCAAGAGGCCGAAATGCTGAAAATTTACGGGATGAAGCCGAACGCCATGGTTTGCGTGGAGAATTTTACGCCAACGTAATGCAGGCTTGCAGCAAGGCACAGGAATTGGCTAGCTCGGATGATGCCATTTATATTGGCGGAAGTACGTTTGTGGTGGCCGATTATTTAACTTATTTAGAAAATAAAGACTCAATATTCTAAAAAAAAATATCACAAAAAAAAGCCTTGAAATAATTATTTCAAGGCTTTTTTTGATTAATCGTGAACTTATTTTATAACGGTAAGTAGCATATTTTTCACATACAATCTAGGGAATCCATTGGTAGATTGGCGATAAGAAATGGTAATAGGATAAACGCCATCTGGCACTATTACGTTTTTACCTTTAACCGTTCCGTCCCATCCTTTGCCGGGATCGCCTTTGTATATTATTTCGCCCCAACGGTTGTAAATAACAAGCTCAACCCATTGAATTACTTGCCCCAATGGTTTCCACAAATCGTTCATATTGTCACCATTAGGTGAAAAAATTTCAGGGAAATACAAACGACAACCCAAATCATCCACCTTAATGTTTACACTCGCCGAATCCTTGCCACATTTATTTTCTGCAACAACCCAATACAATCCTGGTATTTTAATTTTTCGTGTAGGAAGTTTATACCCATCCTGCCATGTGAAGGTTGTATTATCGGCATAAAAGCTAAAATCATAATTGAGGACGGGCGCATCACAAAATATGGAATCATCAAAACCGAAAGTTACTTTAGGTGGAATTGAAAAATACACCCAAATTGAATCTGAACTTTCACAAGAACCATTGGATGCTTTTACCGAATACCTAGTTTTGGGTTGATTTGATGCATTAATGGATGAAGTAGTAGCACCTGTATTCCAAATATATGCTTCGGCAGCGGCCGATGATGCATCGATTTTTGGCGAAAGACCATCGCATACATCAATATCGGGTCCTAAATTAACGGTAGGTGTATTTTTATAATAAATAATAAGGCTGTCGCGTTTATAGCAAAAACCATCCGAAATAATACCTACATAGGTTCCACCTGGCTTAGTAACTGTATATTTAGCTGTGGTGGCTAGCGATACTCCAAGACCTGTTTTCCACTCATATTTTGTGGCATTAGCCGCGGTTATATCTAAGTCTTTCGTTGCATTATCGCAGAGTTGTTCATCGTTGCCCAGCTCGGGTACAAAGAGTTCGGGCCTATAGGTAATTTTAATACTGTCCTTGGCCGGGCAAATGCCGTCAGTTGCGGTTACCCAATGTATGCCTCCGGCTGGGGTGCCATTTTTTCGAATGCCTGGTGTAGTTGTGGCATCCCACCACGAGAATGATTTAAACCCATATTTGGCGACATTTAAATCGACCGTTTGGTTGATACAAAGAATGGTATCGCGACCTAAATTAATTTTAACTGGTTTTTGGAATGTCACCTTAATAGTATCGCTTTTCTTACAAACTTTTTTAGGCAAATCGCGCAAGTCAACATAATACTTACCTGTAGTGGTTATCGGATATAAATAATTTTTTACCGTTCCCATCCAAGTGTATTCAACGTTATTTAAAACCGATGAAATGGCGTTGAACGTAACGCCCTCGCAAAGTGTGGTATCGTTGCCCAATGAGAAAGCCGGTATACTATAGGTTGCAAAATCGATGGTATCGTAAAAATAACAGGTTCCATTATAAACAGTAACCCATTGTTTTCCTGCATTTTTAACCACATAAGTCGACAAGGTAGAATTATCTTTCCACAACCACGATTTTGCTCCATTGAGCGCTGCATTTAGGTTGAATGAACTGCCCTGACAGAAGGATGTGTCCTTTCCTAAATTGAAGGAAGATTTCGTTTGAAAAGCTACATCTATGGTATCCATCAAACTTACGCACAAGGTATCTTTTATCATAGCCCAATACTTGCCAGTTGTTTTTACTTGAATCGTTGAATCGGTGCTAAGAGTGCTCCATAAATACAATTTGGAGGTAGTGGTTTTGGCACTTAATACAATACTATCGCCTTTGCACAGCAAGGTATCGTTGCCTAAATCTAAAACAGGCAATTCGCGTACTTTAACGATCATAGTATCGTAGGTATAACATTTCCAGTTTCCTGCTCGCGCCCAAACCATACCCGAATCTTTGATGAAAGCGCTAGCGGTTGTATCGCCTAAACTCCAAAGGTATTTTTGCCCATCGGAAGCCGTGCGCTGAATAACATCATTTTTGCATATTAAGGTATCGTTGCCTATGGTAAACTTAGGATATTTTATAACATTTACATAAAAAGAATCTCTTCCTGTACATCCCCCAACTTTAGCATCGAGCCAAACCCATTCCTTTTTAGTGGCACTGTAGGCCGGCACCGTATTGCCATTGTTCCATAAATAAGTAGCATTGGTTATACTCACTACTTTGTTGGCTTCCTGACCGTCGCAAAGTATGGTGTCGTTTCCTAAATTTACAATTGGATTGGCAAAAATGGTTAATTTTTTACGTGCCGTATCTGAGTAACAATCTGGACTGCTGGTTTTCCTATGAAATTGGACAAAAACACTATAGGTTGCCGGGCTCGAAAATTTGTGATATACGTTAAATCCTTTGGCTTTATTCTTTGCGCCTGTGCTTGGGTCACCAAAATTCCAAACGGCCGAATCGACCCCAGTAGAGTCCGAAATAAATAATTTTGTTAAAGAATTCTCACATAAATTAGCCGCACTGCTTCCCCAGTCGAACTCCGATTTATTAAAAAATGAATTGATAAAGGTGGGTATTCCCCAAGCCGACGTTCGCCCGGCACCAAGGTTGATGGCATTATCTACAAAACTACAAGCTGTTCCTTGACAGTTTGGCTTTTGAATGCATGAAATGGTAGGCGATCCATTGCTTATTCTTCCTCTTGCTAAATAAATTCTTCCATCTAAACCAAGCTGCATGGCGCCGCCCGAATACGTTGTAAATGAGTTTACAACTTTAACACAACTGCCTCCAATAGCCGCAGCATTTCCAGCAAACATGTCTAACTGCCATAATCCATCATTGCCATCGCTCGACCCCACAATATACGAAGGAATATAAAAACTAACGTAAAGGTATCTTCCATTAGGCGAAAGTTCCATTCCGTATAAACTGCTAATAGTACCAACACCTGTTTTAAGATTGTTTTTGTCAATAATTTGAGGGTTAGATAATTGGCCAGTTAAATTATCAAAATCATATATTTCAATACGTCCTGCATTGTTTACGTATGCGTTGGCTCCGTTTTGTTGGCCGGCTATTAAGGCAATTAATTTTGTACCATCGGGTGTAAATTTCATATACCCTTTGCTATAGCCCCTGGCGTTGGCTCCTGATCGGTTCCAAACCGGGCCTACCGAAGAAATTACGGCACTACCTAAACCCAAAGCGTTTAATTTATAGGCATAAAATTTATTATTATCACCCGTATGTGTCATTATCCAGGTATCTACTTTATTGGCGTGTTTTATAGCGCATACTTTTTCGGCCACGTAGGTACCAGTAGTAGCGAAAGTAAGTAAGGGCTGATTTTTGGAAACTACTTGCCCTGCACCAGCATTGAGCGAAGTATCGACAATTGAATACTGAAACCCATCGTTTCCCCACTCATCATCAACTGTAAAAACCCAATATCGGTTTGACCTTACTGGTTGTTGAACAATGATGGCGCTTTGAGTAGAATTACTAGAACCTTTTAAGCCTGTGCCACCATTCATGGTGCCATGCGTTTTGGTATAAACCGTTACCCCATCGGTGTAAAATAGCAATTTTCCCTTAGAGTTAGAAATGGTAGCAACCCCATCTAGGGTACTTACCAATCCATTGCTTTGAACCACCGGAGCATTATTAGTTCCATTAAAAGCAATACCTGCCCTATAGCCAAAATACCACCATGTGGCCTCTTTTTGAGCAAATAAATTAAGGGTTATTGTAGTAAAAAAAATTAGAATTAATCCTTTTTTCATGAGTACATATAAAGGCCGAAAATAATAATTAATTAATTAATTACAAAACAAGCGCTACTCCAAAACCAATTGGAAGGGCACTCTGGCTTGAATACCAGTAGTTTCCGATAAACTTTTGATGGTTTTATGCAGAGTATACCATTGGCCAAATTCAGATTCCAAAGCCGCACGCGTTTGCTCCTCCCCCGAAAACATTGCCAATAGCTCTTCTAAAAGGCTTTTAGGTTGGGGATATTCCACTATTCTACAGTTGCTTAGCTTTGATTTGAATTTCGCAATTTCGATGGCTTTCGACATTCCTCCCAAGACATCAACCAACTTAATTTGCATGCCTTGCTCCCCTGTCCAAACCCTTCCTTGCCCAATAGAATCAACACTTTGTTTAGAAATATGCCGACCCTCTGATACCCGTGTCACAAATGTGTCATAAATTTTTTCAACTGAATTTTGTATGATTTGATACTCCCCAGTATTTAAAGGGCGATCGAACCTCCCAAAGTCCGAAAATTGGCCAGTTGTAACATAATCATGAGTTATCCCCAATTTGTCGTTTAATAATTTTTGCATGTTGGGCACCAGTCCAAATACTCCAATACTTCCCGTAAGTGTGTATGGCTGAGCCACAATAGTATCGGCAGGCGAAGCCATATAATAGCCGCCCGATGCGGCCACTTCGGCCATCGAAACGATGAGCGGTTTTTTGGCATGCAACAAATTAAGCTCGCGCCAAATAATATCGGAGGCCTGAGCGCTTCCACCAGGTGAATTTATGCGCAATACAACCGCATCTATTTTTTCGTCTTCTCGCAATTTTCTAACAAGTTCGGAGAAGGTTTCGCTACCAATTTGCCCTTTTTCGCCTTTGCCCATAACTATTTCGCCATCGGCATACAAAATGGCTATTTTACCTTCGCGCACACCCTGATTATCGTTGAATGTTTTTTGATATTTATTTAAGGAAATGAAAGAAATGTCTTTCGATTTTTTGTCCTTAAGGCCTAACAAATTTTTGATACCATCTAGCACTTCGTCCTTGTAGCAAAGCTTGTCAATTAACCCACATTTTACTGCCGCTTCATTGGATTGCGTTATCCACTTATCGGCCAATTCATTGACACGTTGGGGCGTTAAGTTTCGGCTTATCGCAATTTTTTTACTTAAATTGTGCATGATGGAATGCAAATATTCTTCCATCTGTTTTCTGTTTTCAGCACTTAATTTGTCTAAAATAAAAGGCTCTACTGCGCCCTTAAATTTTCCATGCCGAATAACCTGCATATCGATTCCTAATTTTTCAAGGGCATTTTTAAAAAAAGTAACATTGGCCGATAGACCGTTGAATAAAACTTCGCCTTCTGGATTAAGGTAAATTTTATCGGCCACTGAAGCCAAATAGTAGGTATTTTCGTAGTAATAGTCGGCATAGGCGATCACGAATTTTTTCGATTTTTTAAAGTCAATTATGGCTTCTCGTATTTCTTCGATTTTTGCAAAACCAGCCCCTATAAAATTAAGATCCAAAAAAATACCTTTAATATTTGGATCGTTCTTGGCATGATTTATGGAGGCCAATATAGTATTAAGTCCAGTTGCTTTGCCAATATTGGGCGACACGCCACCAAAAAGATTAAAAGGTTTTGCTACATCCTGATCGTCAATGGTATAATTAAAAGATAATTTGAGTACCGAATTGTTTTCTAATACTACTTCATCGGAGGCCGAAAGGCTTACAGCTATACCTGCAACTCCTATTGCAACTATGATAAATATTATAATAGAAGCGGTAAGGGAAGCAAAGACGTATTTAAAAAATTGTTTCATAATGCGATTTTTGTAATGTAGATTTTAGCGAATGCGAAGTAACGCCTGCTTCATGCATACGAAATTCCCATATCGTTCAATCACAAGATTATTTCGGTAAAACCATTTTTTGCGATATTAATCCAATATCGAATTTAGATCCTAATTGCTGAGAACAAAAAGGTTCACTTCCGTGTTAATAAAATTAAGATTTTAAAGTGTTTAATATGAAAATCGAAGTGCAAGGTAAAAATTGCGTCCAGGCGCATTGATACCCGATGCAAATACTCGGTATTGGGTATCTAAAAGGTTTTCGATGCCGCCTTGAATCCGAAAGTTTTTTGGAAATTTGTAAGCAAACCTTAGCGTAATATTCATCCATGCCGGCAGCCCATCATGTGGCGCATATTGAGGATTATCCTCTCCATTTTGAGCATAATATTTGGCGTCCTTTCTACCATTATAAAGAATTATTCCTTCGGCCGACACCTTAGCCATCGAATAACTAAAACCCATATTTGCAATCAATGGCGGAATATGATCAAGGGGCATATTATTGATGCCCGAAGTAACAATTCCACGCGTATAAGCGATGTTGCTATAAAGCTGCGACCGCTTTGATAAATTAGCCGTTACACTCATGGTATAGCCATATAAAATAGCTTTACCTGCATTTTTATTCATAAAAACTTTGCTCATTTCGCCTTCATACACTACCGAATCTTTGCCGTTTAGCAATCCAGGCTCCGATGTAATAAAGTCGTTGAAAAATGTGTGCCAAATTGACGATTCAATTCGAATGGCTTTATGAGGTTTATAACTTAATCCAAATTCATTTGTCAGAGTTTTTTCGGGCATTAAATCTGCATTGGGAATCATGACATTTCCGCGAGAGGATTCGAAAATTTTTGCCAAATCGTCGATATTCGGAACTCTATACCCGCTTGAAATCAGGTAGGAAATTTTTAGAATTTTAAGAGGATTATAGATAATCCCTGTATACGCCGATTTGATTATATTACTTTGAACAACCGAAGTAACTGGCAAATTGTAAAAGGTATTGTCCTTTATATCTGAGCTGAGCTTTGAAACGCCAATTCTTCCTCCCGCATTTATAGTCATGCGCTTGGACGGTATATTTAAGGTATGCGCAACATAGATTGCATTGTGATTTAAGGTGTTTTTACCATTTGGGTAACGCGAATCCAAGGGTCGTTCGATAGCCGATCGTATGCTAGTGGCAAAGGCCGTAGATTTTAAATCGTTGAATTGGCCATCTACGCCGATACGGATTTCGGAACGTTTCCATTTTTTTTGTGCATCTACGGTATAACCCCAAACCTTAACATCCTCTATCCGAGTGTTTAAAATACTGTCACCAAATTTTCGGGTAACTCGGCTCTCTTGTATTTTCTGCCTGCTAATTCCAAGGTGAATTTTTTCGAAGCCAAGCCTATGTTTAAAATTAACATCATACGCCGTCATTAAGCGCGTTTGTGGGCCGTAATACCATTCGGCAAATAAAGGTTGGAGCTTGCCCTTTAGGTCCGTTAATCTATCGTAGCGATTGATATTCGTCGAATTAGAATATTGAAGGTTTAATACATGTTCGACCTTAGGATTTGTTTTTAGTAAAAATTTTTGCATTAAATCCATTTGGTCGTATCCGCTGGGGGTTTGCAAAAATTTATTTGAATTTTGCAAAACAGTGTCAAACTCCAGGCTTTTTTGAACATAAGTTTCGCGCAGTCCAAAATATGAATTTGTAAACATATTTTTAGACTTTCCCATCTTCAAATCACCAAACTTGTTATAGGTTAGCGAACTAAGGCTGGCAAATTTTTTAAATCCACAGTTAAAATTGATAGAAGTTGTTTGACCCGAGTTGACCGATGAAAACCGTTGCAGGGCGTTAAGACTCAACATTTTTTTGGACTGAGGATCCAATACGGGTTTTTTTGTAATAAAATGAATGGTACCACCAAGCGCATCGCTTCCATAAACAGTTGAAGATGGGCCATAAAATATTTCGACACGATCAATAATGCTCGGATCAAGAGTTATAATATTTTGAAGGTGGCCACCGCGAAAAATCAAATTGTTCATTCGAACGCCATCAACCACCAATAAAATTCTATTCGATTCGAAGCCTCTGACAATTGGACTACCTCCACCCTGCTGGCTTTTTTGAACATGTATTTGGCCTGTATTGGCCATAATATCGGCACTGGTTTGAGGATTGTCGAATTGAATTTGTTTTGAAGTAACCACCGTTATCTGGGAAGCAACTTGGCGTTTCATTTCTTCCGACCTGTTTACCGAAACCACTACTTCATCCAAATCTACTGATTTTTTTATGCTATCTTGAACCGAATTTTGAGCTTGAATGCACAGGGATGTAAATAGGCTGATAAGAGTTAATGTTTTGTGCAATGTATTAATTTTAAAAAGAGGTCAAAATTAGGTAAATAGAAAAAATAAAAAATAATGAATTTAAGAGTGGCTCGCCTGATGTTTAAGTTTTGGTTGTATTTTCGCGATTGAAAAAAGGTGTAAGGGAATCCCGTCAAATTCGGGGACAGTGCCCGCTGCTGTATATTCCACCACAATGTTTTGCTAATATTAAAGCCACTGTCTCGAAAAGTCGGGATGGGAAGGCCGCAAATCATGGAATGAGTCAGAAAACCTGCCATTTTTTCGAAATTATACGCCGTGCTTTCGGGAATAAAAGCCGCATAAAAATGAAAAGAGCACCTCTGTTATCTCTCCTCCTTTCGATAAGCTTTCCACTTGTTGCGCAAAAGGATTCGGTATGGACCAAGGACTTAAAAGAAGTAGCAGTAGAGGCTCAACGGAGTCAGGTTTTTTCAGTAAGCCATAAGGTTGAACTAGCCGATTCGTTTTTAAAAGTTCAATTCAATTCAAGCATGTTATCGTCGTTGCTCGATGCCACGAGTGGATTGGTTATACGAAATTATGGCCCAGGTATATTAGCTACCTCATCGTTTAGAGGTGGAAATGCCCAGCAAACCGCCATTACATGGAATGGGCTTTCATTAAATAGTCCAGTTAATGGCCTTTGTGATTTCAACCTCATTCCATCCTTTTTTTTTAATACGGTTGAGGTACTGCCTGGATTAACCAATACCTTACAAGGAAGCGGAGCCTTAAGCGGCGGTATTAATTTGGCTAATTCTATTTCGTCGAAAAGCGGCCTAACTATAGAGGCTTTACAATCTGCTGGTAGTTTTGGCACTTTTAATACGGGTTTGAGTGCACAATGGCATAAAAATAAATGGCAACATTCGAGCAAGGTTTTTGGTTCAATAGCACAAAACAATTATCCATTTATTAACTATTCGGAAAACGGAGCCCCATGGCAAATACTAAAAAATGCTGAAATTAAAACGTTATCAGCCTTACATGAAACATCCTTTCGCCATTTAAAAATAGGCACCGTAAAACTTTCGTATTGGGGGAGTTTTGCCCAACGCCAAATTCCTCCAACCATGCTAATGAGCAGTTCGGATGCCCTCCAGATTGACCATATACATAGACTCAAATTTCAATGGGATAAATCCATCAAAAAAGTAATCTTTAAATTTCATTCCTTTTTACAAAAGGATTATTTAAAATACAACGAATCGGCCATCGACATTAATTCCATTTCAAAATCATTCATCTTTACCAATGATTTTGAATCGAGATTTAAGCTTGTTAAAAACGGCAAGTCCGGTTTTGGCGCCACCCACACCTATGCCGAAGCGCATATTGCCAATATTTTGCCTAACGAAACTATTACCTTAAATAACTCTACTCGAAATTTAGTGGCATTTTGGTTTAGCCACATTCAAAAAATACCAAAACTAAAAACTACGCTTTCGGCTAGTGTGCGAAAAGAAATTATAAATGCTAAAGCCTTGCCTTATATTCCAGCCTTGGGTTTTAAAACCAAACTAAGCGAAAATTTTGAAATTTATGGTCAGAGTGCTTATGTTTTTAGGTTTCCTACCTTAAACGACCTTTATTGGATACCTGGAGGAAACGATAGCTTAAAACCTGAGAAAGGATGGGCACATGAACTTAGCGCCGAATTTCATCAAAATAAAAACAAACTATTTTATAGTGTTTCGATCACTGGGTTTATGCGAAATATTACCAATTGGATACAATGGCAGCCGGTGAGCAGCCAAGTTTGGTCGCCTGTAAACATTGGTCGCGTAAAAAGTAGCGGATTGGAATTTAGAAGCAACTTAGGCATAAATTTTACAAAAAAAACACGTGGCCGCATTGGATTTAGTTTTGACTATACTCAATCACAAAATTTAGAAACAAAGCAGGCAAATTTCAAAAAACAATTAATTTATATCCCCTTTATTAAATCAACCGGGTTTGCAACCTTAATTTATGGAACTACTGGTTTTACTATACAAGGCATAGTGGTTGGGAAAAGATATACCAGTTCGGACAATATGGATTCATTGCCGCTCTATGGTGTTCTAAATTTCACTCTCAGCAAAACGATACCTTTCAAAAAACACAGTGCAAATGTGTATGGCAAACTCAATAATTTATTAAATAAGTCGTATCAAGCTATCATTTGGCGCCCTATGCCCGGCATTAATTTTGAATTTGGCATAAGCCTTAGTTTGATTGGACACTAGACATAAGAGTTGAAATTTACAGAACTAAGAAAATGAAATATAAATTTATAGTATTAGCCCTACTCTTCCAATCGGCCTATGCATTTTCTCAATATGCGCCTGCAGCCGGAAAAACTGGAAGCAGCGCTTTATATATGGACTCATCCATATTTAAGAATTGGGCTAAACATTGCACCATAAGTAGGGGTTGGAAAAATTGCCAACAGAAAGATTCTGGATACACTAGCATTGGCGAAAGCAATTCGGCCTGTGGCAAAGCAGGAACCAATGGCGTAGTTAGCTTGGGCGATAGCGGCTCGGCCATTTGCCAATTTATTTACCCAATTAAAAATGGAAAAGGCTATGATTTTGCCGTATTTGAGAACACCTTCGACGATCGATTTTTGGAATTAGCTTTTGTGGAAGTGAGCTCCGATGGCGAACATTTTTTTAGATTTCAAAGCCATTCTTTAACCAATACCGCCACGCAAACCTCGGCTTTTGGCTATACCGAACCCGAAAACATTAACAACCTTGCCGGCAAATACCGCTATGGGTATGGCACTCCATTTGACCTTAACGAATTGCCCGACACCACCCTACTTAATAAAAATAATATTTTATATGTAAAAATTGTGGATGTAGTTGGGAGCATAAATCCAAGCTTTGCAAGTTACGACAGCGCTTCAAATATAATTAATGACCCTTGGCCTACGCCTTTTGCATCGGGCGGTTTCGATTTAGATGCCATAGGAGTCATACACCAGCAGCCAGCGAATGTTAATATACCAAAGTTAAACGAATCGAGAATAGAGGGCCCAAATCCAATTAGTGAACATCAAAAATTAGTAATCTACAATGAGGATGCCCAAGTTTCTACCTTAAAAATATACAATACTCATGGTCAAATTGTTTATAGCAATTTAAGTAGCCAATTGCTTATAGAAATTGAGGCCATCAATTTACCTTTAGGATTATTTTATATTGAGCTACGCGGCCACAGAAAATTCTCAAATTATAGAGGAATTAAATTATGAATACCATAGGAATCAAAAGCCTGTTTAGCGTTTTGCTTCTGGCCATAGTGTTAGTGCATTGTAAGGATGAGCCAGCTATCCCACCACCAAATATTCAACCCACGGGAAAAGGCCTTTACGTGGTTAATGAAGGAACCTTTGGTATGGGCAATGCCTCACTCTCCTTCATAAATTTGGAAGACAGTACATCGCGAACCGATATAGATTTATATAAATCGGCCAACAATTTGCCTCTTGGCGATATTTTTCAAAGCATGGCCCTTATTAATAATAATGCCTGGCTGATTGTAAATAATTCAAGTAAAATTGAAGTTATTGCTACAAAAGACTCAAAATCAATTGCTACAATTAAAGGGCTTAAATCGCCAAGATATGCCTTAGAAGTTGGGCCTGGCAAGGTATATGTTACCGATTTGTTTGCCAATGCCATAAGCATTATTGATGCCAATACCAATACAAAAACTGGAGGTATAAAATGCAATGGGTGGACCGAAGAACTAATAATGGCCCAAAACAAAGTTTGGGTAACCAATTTCAAGAGCCATTACTTATATGTTATTAATCCCATTAACGACGAAATATCCGACAGTATAAAACTGGCCTATGGCGGATCGAGCATACTAAGCGATAAAGCAGGCAAAATTTGGGTACTTTGCTCGGGCGACCTTGCCAAGAACAAAACAGGGGGGCTTTTTTGTATAAACCCGATTAACTTAAGTATCGAAAAACAAATTTTATTCAAATCGGCGTCCTTTAATCCTATAAAACTAAAACAAAACAAGGCTAACGATACCTTGTATTACATTAATCAAGGAATTTATGCGATGGCCAAAACCGAACCCGAAATGCCAAGTATTGCAAAAATCACACAACCCAGTGGCTCGTCGTTTTATGGACTTACCATAAATGCCAACAATGGCAACCTATTAGTGGCCGATGCTGTAGATTTTGTTAGCCGGGGAAATGTATTTGTTTATTCGAATTCTGGCATTTTATTAAAATCGTATAAGGTTGGAATTGTGCCTGGTGAGTTTATGTGGCGCTAAGCATAGCCAAGCCATAATCTCTGAAACAAATAATACTTTGGTGTATTTTTATA
>CAMDXE010000029.1 GCA_945878925.1 Chitinophaga pinensis | reverse complement strand
AGTAGCGCAAATCATAACCTACGGTTCGATGAAAGCTAAAACCGCCATTAAAGACGTGGCGAGAGCCTTGGAATTGCCATTGGACGAATCGATCATGTTATCGAAATTAGTTCCCGAAACGCCTGGGGTAACGTATGAGCAAATTTATGATATAAAAGAAAGCAAGCTTAAAGATACATTTAACCCCGACGATATTACAGGGATAGCAAAACTGCGTGAAATAATTGGAAAAGATACCTTACAAGCAAGGGTTTTGAAAGAAGCCAGATTGCTCGAGGGTTCGGTTCGCAATGCAGGAGTTCATGCCTCGGCCGTAATTATTGCGCCAAGCGATCTGTCCGAAATAATTCCGGTTTGTACCTTAAAAGATTCCACCATGTGGGTTACCCAATTCGATGGTAAAGTGGTTGAAGATGCCGGATTGCTTAAAATGGACTTTTTAGGTTTGCGAACGCTTACCATTATTAAAGATGCCATCGAATTAATAAAACAGAATTATAATATAAGCCTAATTCCCGATGAAATACCCATTGACGATATAGCCACCTTAGAATTGTTTCAGCGAGGCGATACTAATGGGGTATTTCAGTTTGAAAGCGACGGCATGAAAAAAGTATTACGCGATCTGAAGCCTACCAGGCTTGAAGATTTGATTGCTGTAAACGCTCTATTTCGTCCGGGCCCCATGGAGTATATTCCCAATTTTGTGAATCGAAAACATGGCCGCGAAAAAATTACCTACGATATCGACGAAATGTCGGAGTTTTTGGAAAGTACCTATGGCATTACAGTATATCAAGAGCAGGTTATGCTTTTGTCCCAAAAATTAGCCAATTTTTCGAAAGCCGATGCCGATACCTTGCGAAAAGCCATGGGCAAAAAAGATAAGGGCACCCTCGATAAAATGAAAGCTCAATTTATGGAAGGGTGTTTGGCCAATACTCACGATTTAAAAATTTGCGAGAAAATATGGACCGATTGGGAGGCTTTTGCTCAATATGCATTTAATAAATCGCATGCCACGTGTTATGCCTATTTGGCAAACCAAACAGCTTATTTGAAGGCTCACTATGCCCCCGAATTTATGGCGTCAATCCTTACCCATAACAGTGGTAATATTGAACAGATTACTTTTTTTATGGACGAGTGTAAGCGGATGAATCTTGTGGTAAAAGGCCCGGATATAAATGAAAGTGATGTTAATTTTTCGGTTAATAAATTAGGTGAAATTCGCTTTGGTTTAGGGGCCATAAAAGGTATTGGCGATTCGGCAACGCTTGCCCTTATCGAACAAAGAAAAGCCAATGGTAATTATTCAAGCATATTTGATTTGGTGTCGAGAGCCAATTTGCGCACAGTTAATAAAAAATCACTCGAAGCCTTGGCCCTCGCAGGGGCTTTCGATAGGTGGGGAGCCAATAGAGCGCAATATTTAGAAAAAGGGGCAGGGTCGATGGCAACGGGGGTAGAGATTGCCATAAAGTATGGCGCACAAGTTCAGGAAAGTAAAGGAAGTAATCAAAATAGTTTGTTTGGAGAAACCGATGCAGGAAACCTAAAAGAACCAAAATTACCGCATGTCGACGAATGGAATCCCATTGAAAAGTTGAACAAAGAAAAAGAGGTAGCGGGTATGTTTATCTCTGGGCATCCACTCGATAATTATAGGGTGGATTTAGATTTATTTACCAATACCAGAATTGCCGAACTCGAAAATATGAACGCTCTTGCTGGTAAAGAATTAAAACTAGCAGGCATTGTAACAATGTTTGAAGAGCGAATTACCAAAACCGGCAAACCTTGGGCAAAATTTACACTAGAAGATTATAGTGGCGCCAAGGAATTTGCCCTTTTTGGAAACGATTTTGCTGCATTTCGACCATTTCTTCAAATCAATGCCATGCTTTATGGATTGGCATCGCTGGTAAAAAGTTTTAGAAACCCCGATGAATTGGAATTGAAGTTTAATAAACTGTCGTATTTGGCCGATATAAAAGGCACAAGTCTAAAAAATGTTCACTTGCGTTTATCAAGCAATCAAATTAATAAAGCAACCCTTAAAACCTTACTAAAATTAATTAAAGAAAATAAAGGTCCAGCCAATTTAAAGATATCCATACACGATCCCCTGTCTAATCATAGAGCAGAATTGTTTAGCCGTACGCTAAAAATAGATTGGAATGCAGCTTTGCAAACTGAGTTGGAATTGATGGATATTAAAGTAAAGGTGAATTAAGGCGCCCCTTAATACATATCTTTTAAGGTACTCATCTCTGTCGATCGGGTAGCATCCAACCTTATTAAGGTAAAAAGCAAAATGGTAAAGCCAATTAACGAAGAGCCTCCATAGCTAAAAAATGGGAGCGGAATACCAATTACCGGCACCAACCCAATTGTCATACCTATATTTATGGTAAAGTGAAAAAACAATATGGATGCCACACAGTAGGCGAAAACTCTGTTATAACGGTTTTTTTGCCGCTCGGCTAAATAATAAACTCTGGCAATAAGAGCTACAAACAAAATAAGCATGACCATGCTGCCAACCCAACCCCATTCTTCGCCTATGGTACAAAAAATAAAATCGGTATGTTGTTCAGGAACGTAGCGTAGTTTGGTTTGGGTGCCTTGTAAAAATCCCTTTCCTATTAAGCCTCCCGACCCAATGGCTATTTTTGATTGATGAACATTATACCCTTCTTTTTTTAAATCTTCTAGGAGTCCAAAGGTTACCAGAATTCGTTTTTTCTGATGATCTTTAAGCACATTGTCCATGATGAGGTTGATACTCGAACTAAAGCCTATGACCGCAATGGTAACCAATAGTACAGGCCATGTTAGGTATTTTCGGCGCGAACTTAAAATGTAAAAAATAAGGGCTATGGCTGCAAATATTCCCGATACCCATATTGAACCAAAGTACAGGGTAAGTATAAATATGATAATGGAACATAAAGCCATTATAAACCAAATTCCTGAAAGACCTTCGCGATAAAGCACCAGTGAAAAGGATAAGAATACCAAGGCCGATCCAGTATCTTTCTGGATTAAAATTAAGGCCATTGGCAATAAAAAAATAGTTAAGGCAACCCTTAATGTAAATTTATCTTTTAAGCGGGCATCGGGTGTCCCTAAAAATTTTGCAAGGGCTAATGAAACCGCATATTTTGCAAATTCGGCTGGTTGTAAATTGAAATTGCCAATGGGGATCCAATTTTTGTTACCAGCCACCTCCTTGCCAAGCACAAATACGGCAATAACTAGAGCAATGAGAATGCCATAAACGGCATACGAAAAAAGACTAAAGACTTTGTAATCAAGAAACAACCAAAAGATAGCTACGAAAGCAGATATGCATATAAATAGAAATTGTTTTCCATAGTTTTTGCTCAGGTCAAAAATACTACCGGTCGATTCGTTCCACGAGGCCGAGTAAATATTGAACCACCCAAACAATACCATAACTATATATATGAGTATAATTGGCCAATCGAAGGTATTGGTGTCAATTATCTTCTTCTCTCTCATTTAATATCATATAAGTGTTAACAGCAAGATGCCTTGAGTCATGGTCCTTTCCCGTTCTTTTTTTCTTGTTAGATTCGTTTTTGGCCTTTAGGGCTGAGTCTTTTTTATGTTTGATTCGGGCCGTATCTAATCCCTTTGGTTTAGGAAGTAAATAGGCTTCAAAAAGTCTTTTTTCAAGCTCGGGTTTTGATGAAACCGTATCTTTTTTAATGTATTTTTCAATCATAAGCGTGGCCACCGGAGCTGCCCACGTTGCTCCAAAACCAGCATTTTCGACAATAACCGCAATGGCAATTTTTGGATTGTCTTTTGGTGCAAAACACATAAATACCGAATGGTTCTTTCCGTGTGGGTTCTGAACGGTTCCTGTTTTTCCGCAAATTTCAATACCTTCAATTCCTGTGCGAGCTGCCGTTCCATTTACCATGGTCATGGCCATGCCTTCAACTACAGCTTCGAAATGCTGACGTTGAATTTTTATTTTATGCTTCTCCTTAAATTTAGAGGGAATGGCGTTTTTATCGTCCACTTTGCGAATGGCATGGGGAGTATAGAAATGGCCGCGGTTGGCAATGGCACTTATAACATTGGCCATTTGCAAAGGCGTTATTAGAATTTCACCCTGCCCGATGGACAAAGAAATGGTTCGTGAAAACCCCCATTTATTGTTGTGCATTTTATCATAAAATTCGGGACTTGGAATATTGCCCTTTGATTCAAAATTTATATCCGACCCTAATTTATTTGATAATCCAAATTGAATCATAAAATCTTTCCAATGTATGTATGCTTCTCTCGGCGATTTGTATTTTGGATTTTCAAGAATTTCTCTGAACGTATTGCAAAAATATGCATTACAACTGTTGGCCACAGCCCCTCTTAAATCTAAACTTGGCGGATGTGGATGACAATCGACATGGAGCCTCCCAATCGAAAATCCACGATAGCATGGAAAGGTGGTTTCGGGATATATGACGCCCTCCTCCAGGCCTATTAATCCATTCAATAATTTAAAAACAGAACCGGGAGGGTAGGCTGCCGTTACAGCGCGGTTAAATAAGGGTTTAGTGGGGTCGAGCAATAAGCGACCATAATTTTTTCGTTTATTTCGGATACAAAGTTCCTCAGGATTGTAAACCGGACTCGATACCATGCTTAGTATTTCTCCAGTCGAAGGTTCGATGGCTACAACGCTCCCTAATTTATTTTGCATTAATTTTTCGGCATATTCTTGTAAAGTAAGATCAAGTGTAGTGGACACTTTTTTGCCCGAAAGGGGTATTTTGTCGTATTTGCCTTTCGAATAATTGCCTTGAAGTTTTCCCTTGCTATCTACTAAAATTACTTCTTCGCCTTTGGTGCCGCGAAGCTCCTTTTCATAATATTTTTCGATACCCGTTAAGCCAATAAAATCGCCCTTTGAATAATAATTTTCTTCGTCCTGATCGTCTAATTGCTTTTGCGATATTTCGCCAATATACCCCAATACGTGTGCTCCGCTAGCCGTATTATATTTACGGTCGGTTTTTATATCGATGTAAAATTTTTCATAATCAAACATTCGCTCTTGCAAGGCGGCATATTTGTTTTGCTCTAGGTTTTTATAAAACACCGCACTTCCTTTATAAACGGTTTTGTCGGCTTTTTTTAAGCGTTTTAAAAAATCGAGTTTGCTAATTCCTATAATTTCACAAAATCCCGTGGTGTCAAAATTTTTGAGATTAAAGGGATAGGATATCATCAGATCATAAAAATTGTCATTAAAGGCAATTAATTTATTATTTCTATCGTAAATTAATCCTCGATTTGGATGAATGGTAAGTATTTTTTTGGAATTAAAATTTGATAAATCAACATACGAGGTGTCGACAACCTGTAAATAAAAAAGGCGAGCCGAAAAAATAATTCCAATAGCTATTACAGCAATAATTAAGGATTGATTGCGTGAACTTCCTTCAGACATTGGTTGTTTTACGGCTAAATAAAAATCCAATTAATAACATAACACCTGTTGCCACCAAACCGCTGCATAAGGCTTTTAAAAGAAGAGAGCCAAGGCCCACTAATGTAAAAGATTCGAGCAAAAAAACCAGGCAATGGTATAGAATGGTGGCTATTAAAATGTAAAAAAAATGCCAACTCTTAGGCATGTTTCTAATATTTGGAGTCATATCCCTTTCTATTTCTTCTTTGTCGAGGGTGTATTTTATATAAAAGTATCTAAAATAACCCAAGGCAGTGCCAGCAAAGGCATGAATACCATAGGTATTGGCCAATCCGTCAACCAAAGCGCCACTCATAAAGCCTAACAAAAGGCATAGCCATATTTCGGTATTAACCGGCAAAAGCAACACAAAAAGTATAAAGACCAATGGGTTGATATAACTGCTAATATCCAAGCCGTTTAATATTAATATTTGCAGTCCTGCTAATATTAAAAAAGAAAACAGATGTCGTAGTATGCTAATTGCCATTTGAGAGTTGACTTTCTAAAGTTTCAAGTTCGGTTTTTTGCAAATTATTAATAATATAAACAGATCTTAAATTGGTGAAGTTGGAGGATAAACGAACCTTAATTTTCAAAAAAGAGCCGCCTTTGTCAGGTTTTACTTCGGCTACCTTTCCTATAAGAATATTTTCGGGAAAATCGGGCGAATAGTTACTCGTTCGAATGGTGCTGCCTTTTTTTACGATATTAAATTTATTGATTAATTCGATTTGTGCAAAGTATGGCGATTCGCCTTTCCAAATTAGTTTTCCGGTTGAGGAGGTATTGCCCTCGAGTTTTGGAGTAGCCACAAATTTGCTATTGAGTACCGACATTGCTACACAAAAATTTTCGGAGGTGGCTACTATGCGCCCAACAATTCCTTGTGGGCCAATTACGCCCATATTTCTTTTAATACCATGCCTCGAGCCCTTGTCGATAGTCAGGTAATTATTCATTAAATCGGTCGAATTTTGAATAACATTGCCGGGTATATACGTAAATTTTTGCCTAAAAGCAGTATCGGTGTTGGTGATGGTATCGCCCTTGTCGATATAATACGATTCTAATACTTGTTTTCGGAGTTTAACATTTTCGAGTTGAAGGCGTTCGTTTTCGGCACCCAACGAAAAGTATTTTGTAATATTTGCTCTTTTTTGAATTATTAAACCATTTACATTATTTGATGAATTGAGCACCACCGCATGATGGTATGAATGAAATGAATAAATAAAATAGAACGCTATGGATTCGAGTATTAAAAATATAAAAAAATGAGAATAACGCTGTATAAATAGGAAGAAATTACGCATGGATTTTCTTCAAGGGTTTGAGCAATTATTGCATAATTGACTTAAAGGATTCTAGATTTTTTAAGGTATAAGCTGTTCCTCTAACCACAGCACGTAGCGGATCTTCGGCAACGTAAACTGGAAGTTTTGATTTTATAGATATTCGTTTGTCCAATCCTCGAAGCAAGGCGCCGCCTCCAGTTAGGTATAAACCGGTATTGTAAATATCTGCACTTAGCTCAGGGGGCGTTAGCTCTAAAGCTTTAAGCACCGCTTCTTCAATTTTTGAAATCGATTTGTCAAGGGCCAATGCAATCTCAGAATAGGATATGTGAATTTGTTTTGGAATGCCGGTCATCAAGTCGCGGCCATTTACTGGATAATCATCTGGTGGATTGTCTAATTCGGGCAGGGCCGAACCTACTTCAATTTTTATGATTTCGCCGGTGCGTTCGCCAATTAATAAATTGTGTTGACGACGCATGTATTCGATAATATCCTCGGTAAAATCATCTCCAGCAACTCTGATACTTTGGTCGCAAACGATGCCCGAAAGGGCAATAACAGCAATTTCGGTAGTTCCTCCTCCAATGTCAATAATCATATTGCCCATGGGTTCGGCCACATCTATTCCAATTCCAATAGCTGCTGCCATAGGTTCATGAATCAAATAAACTTCTTTGGCTCCGGCACGTTCAGCCGATTCTTTAACGGCTCTTTTTTCTACTTCGGTAATACCCGATGGAATACAAATAACCATTTTCAGCTGCGGTTTGAATAATGATTTGTTGGGGTTGATTAGTTTTATCATCCCGCGTATCATTTGTTCGGCTGCTTCAAAATCGGCGATAACGCCATCCTTCAATGGTCGAATAGTTTTAATGTTTTCATGGGCTTTGCCATGCATCTTTTGAGCCTCTTTTCCTATTGCAATTACCTCGCCGGTACTTCTGTTTTTTGCTATTATGGAGGGTTCATCTACGACTACCTTGTCTTTGTAAACAATTAAAGTATTTGCTGTGCCTAAGTCTATAGCTAGTTCTTGTGTTAAAAAATTAAAAATGCCCATTAACGCGTTTGTCGATTAAAAATTTTACAAATTTATTGCGAATTGGGGTGTTTTGTTATGAATTTCAAAAAAATATTTGCACAAAACAAAAGCCATGAGTATTTATAAATTCTAATGCTTAAAATGTCGATTTCCGGTCATCACCATGGCCATTTGGTGGGCATTGCAAAAATCAACAGATAGTTTGTCTTTTATCGATCCTCCAGGTTGGATAACGGCATGAATACCTTCGTTAAATACAATTTCGACACAGTCGGGAAATGGAAAAAATGCATCGCTCGCCATAACTGCACCCTTAATATCAAAACCAAAATGCTTAGCCTTGTGGATGGCTTGGTTTAAGGCATCTACTCTACTTGTTTGGCCCGTGCCGGAGGCAAGCAATTGCTTGTTTTTTACAAGAATAATGGCATTCGATTTTGTGTGTTTTACCAAAATATTAGCCATAATCATATCGTCCTTTTCGTTTTTGGTAGGCAAGGTATTTGTTACCACGGTTAAATCTTCCAAGGTTTCGGTTAGGCTGTCGCGGTCTTGAATCAAAACGCCGTTAAGGATGGATCTTGAAATTTGCGAGGGAAATTCGGTTGCCTTAAGTTCAAGTATAATTCTATTTTTTTTGCTGCTTAAAATTTCTATAGCCCGTTCAGAATAGGATGGGGCAATAATGATTTCGAAGAATAATTTATCAATTTCGGTGGCTGTTTCTAAATCAATCTCGGTATTGCTGCACAATATGCCCCCAAATGCCGAAACAGGATCGGCCGCCAATGCGTCAAGATATGCCGAAAGCAGGGTGGGTCTAACAGCCAAGCCGCAGGCATTATTATGCTTTACAATGGCAAATACGGGCTCAGATTTTGGAAAATCGGCTGCTAATGACACAGCAGCATCTACATCCAATAAATTATTGTATGACAATTCCTTGCCCTGATGTTTTAGGAATAAGGAATCTAAATTGCCCGAAAACAATGCTGTTTGATGCGGATTTTCGCCATATCGTAATTCATAATTTTTTTGACCTTCAAAAAAATTAGCAATGGCTTTATCGTAATGTGCAGTGGTGGCAAATGCATTTTTAGCATAATATTTTCTCTGATCCAAAGTGGTGCTTCCATTCGAATTTTGAAGGTCATCAATAAGTTTAGAATACAAATCTTTTGTAGCAATAACCACCGTATCGTTAAAATTTTTGGCCGCCGCCCTAATAAGCGAAACCCCTCCAATATCAATTTTTTCAATTATTTCGCTTTCATCCTTGGTGCTTTTTAAGGTTTCTTCGAAAGGATATAAATCGACGATTACTAAATCGATGGGTGGAATATTATACTGTTGTATTTCCGATAAATCAGTTTCATGGTCTCTTCGATGAAGAATTCCACCAAATACCGATGGATGCAGTGTTTTTACCCTCCCCCCTAAAATAGCCGGAAATCCTGTTATGTCTTCGATGGGCGTTACAGGTATTTGAAATTGTTCGATAAAGGATTGGGTTCCTCCGGTTGAAAATATTTTTACATTTAATTTATGGAGAAGCTTGAGAAGGGGTTCTAATCCGTCTTTATAATAAACCGAAATTAAGGCCGATGAAATTTGTTTCATTTGGCACAAAGGTAACTATTAGATTGCTCAAGCGATTAAAAGTGATAAAGATGTGTATATCTGTTGATCAAATATTCAAGCGTTTTACTTCCGAATGTAATTCGGAATATGCTATGGGAACCACCCCTACTTTTTGACAGACCAGACCGCCGGCTATGTTTGCTATTTCGGTAGTTTTTTCAATATCCATGCCCGATGCCATACATAATGCAGCCAAACTTACCATAGTATCGCCTGCTCCACTTACGTCAATAATGTTTCTTTGGTGGGCTTTAATAAGAAAGGTTTCAGTTTGCGATTTTGAAATTACACCATCTTCGGATAAGGTAACCATTATATTTTTACATCCCAAGAGATTCATGAGCGATGTAGCAGCTAAATCGACATTTTCGGCATGGCTTAAATCCAACTCTGTTTTTAACCCTTCTTTTATTTCTTTTCGGTTGGGTTTAAATAAGGTGCAGTTTTTATAAGCCAAGAAATTATCACTTTTGGGGTCAACAATGCTTGGGATATTATGTTTGTTGGCTAAAGCAATAATGGAAGTTATAAGGTTTTCGGTTAACACACCTTTATTATAATCTTCTAAAATAATTGCATGTATGCTTGATAAACTATGGCGTATAAAATCCATAATAGCATCCTCAAGCTGTTTCGAAATAGGTTTTGTAGATTCGTGATCGATACGCAATAAATGCGTATCGTCCGAAATTACACGTGTTTTTAAGGTAGTTGGCCTACTGGCATCTTCAAATAAGCCGTCGGTTAAAAGTCCTTCGTTTGTCAAAAGGTTTTTTAAATCTTTCCCTTCCGAATCATTCCCAATAATTGAACACAAGATAGGCTTGGCGCCAAGACTTTTTATATTTAAGGCTACGTTTGCTGCTCCTCCTGGTCGTTGGTCCTTGCTCGACACCGATATAATGGAGACGGGTGCCTCGGGCGAAATTCTTTCGACTGACCCAAAAAAATAGGCGTCAATCATAACGTCGCCTACAATGAGAATGTTTAAATTTGAAAAAGACTCTAACTTGGCAGCGGCTGACATTTTTCGGAAGTTATATTTAACATTTATGGGTTGAGCGCTGCTTTTATATTATCGAAGGCATAATTTAAATCTTCATTATTCAGAGAATAGGAAATCCGAATACACTCTGGATTGCCAAAAGCCTCGCCCGAAACCATCGATACATGAGCCTCTTGAAGTAAATAATAACACAAATCGCGGGTCGAACGGATTTCCTTTCCTTTAAGTGTTTTGCCTATATAATAACTAAAATCAGGGAACACATAAAAGGCACCCTCCGGTATATTGGTTTTTACCTCTTTAAACTCCTCCAGGCGCTTTAATACCAAATTTCTTCGGCTAAGATACTCGGCCGTCATGGTTTTGGTGGATGTCATCGGACCTGTAAGGGCCTCGAGGGCTGCGCGTTGGGCTATACTATTGGCGCCACTTGTAAATTGACCTTGTATTTTTTCGCAAGCTTTGGCAATAAATTCAGGAGCGCCCATATAACCAATTCTCCAACCAGTCATGGCAAACGCTTTTGCTACCCCGTTAACTGTAATTACTCTATTGGCAATGGCTTCAAACTGTCCGATGCTCTCATGTTTGGATACGAAATTAATATGCTCGTAAATTTCATCCGAAACGATGTATATATTTGGATATTTGGCAAAAACGTTAGCAATTTCGTTTAATTCCTCTCGGCTAAACACCGATCCACTTGGGTTGCAAGGGGATGAAAATAAAAACATTTTTGTTTTTGGGGTAATAGCTGCTTCAATGGCGCTTGCGGATGCTTTGTAATTTGCCGACACATTGGAAGGAATAAAAACAGGTATTCCAGAAGCAAGTTTTACCATTTCACTATAACTTACCCAGTATGGATTTGGGATAATAACCTCGTCGCCGGGGTTAATTAGCGCCAAAATTACATTCATCAACGAATGTTTGGCGCCAGTAGATACCACTATCTGATTGGCAGCATAGTTTAGATTATTGTCGCGTTTGAATTTGTCAGAAATGGCTTGTCTTAAATCTAAGAACCCGGCAACAGGTGCATATTTTGTAAATCCGGCATCGATAGCATTTTTGGCAGCATCGCTTATATATTGCGGCGTGGCAAAATCGGGTTCTCCCAAACTTAAATTAATTACTCTAACGCCTTGAGCCGAAAGTTCACGAGCTTTTTTAGCCATTTCCAAAGTTTGTGATTCTTCAAAATAAAAAACCCGTTCAGCTAGTCTTATATCCATTCGTTTGCAAATAACGGTTTTAAAAAAGTGAATCAAAACTGCCTAATGAAAATATCAAAGTTTTTTATACAACTGAATTGATTTTTAGACCATAAAAAAAGCCATCGATTCCGATGGCTTTTTATTGAGTTTTTGTTAATTTTATTTGCTTGAACCTACGCGGTGCATAGCACAACGAAATCCAAGGGTTGATAAATCTTGTTCTTCATCCAAATAGCGTCGGGTTCCTGGACTCATCCAATAGGCTCGATCATTCCAACTGCCACCTTTATATACACGCGCCTTGTTGTTTATTAACGAGGTAACACTGTATTCGTAGCCTTGTTCGCCATCCGAATATACATCTTCATCCAAAAATCCCATATTGTCTGATTTTCTGTAATTACGACGCATTTTATTTTCTTCATCTGTTACCGGCACATAGGTCAAACGACCCAAACTGTCTTTAACATCGATGATTCCATCGGCATCCAATTTTTTCTTTTTGTAAACCGATCCTCTGAATGAATTGAAATCGGTAACGTCTTGGAACGACAATGGACGAAATACATCCATAACCCATTCGCTTACATTGCCACCCATATTGTATAAGCCAACATCGTTTGGCCAATAGGAATGTACATCGGTGGTGATAAAGGCTCCATCATTTAATTTTCCAGCAATACCAGCTTGATCGCCCTTATCGCGTTTGAAATTAGCCATCATTAAGCCTCTGTTTTTTTCTTTACGACCTTGATTACGAGTAGTTAAACCGCCCCAAGAATATATTTTTTTGGCATTTATGTTTTCATACAACGATTGACCAAGGTTTGAAACGGAAGCAAACTCCCATTCGGCTTCGGTTGGCAATCGGTAGTCGGGCAACATTATACCATCTTCCATTCTTACTTTTCGTGTGCCTCCCTTAATGGCTTTTATTGGTCGTTTTCCAACCTTACCGTCAAATTGGCCAGCCAAATAAGTGGTTGTATTGAAATTTTCCTCGTTAACTTGCCCAGCATCTGGTATGAGTATACCTTCTCTGATCAAAATATATTCATTTACTCTATCTGTTCGCCATGAGGCATAGGCCGTGGCTTGCAACCAATTAACACCCACAACTGGATAGTTTTTGTAGGCAGGATGGCGGAAATAATATTCAACGTAAGGCTCGTTATACGCCAACTTGTCGCGCCAGCATAATGAATCGGGCAAGGCTTGTTTGTAAACCTGTGGGTAATCGACGTAAACTCTATTTAGCCAATGTAAATATTCTAAATAATGAAGATTGCTTACTTCTGTTTCGTCCATATAAAACGATGGAACTGTTACTTTGCGCTCAACATTATTATGTTCGTAAGTAACGTCTTGCTCGCTCGATCCCATTGTAAACGCACCGCCTTCAACAATAACTAATCCAGGACCAGTTTCTTGACCTGCATAATCGTGTGTTTCGAAAGCGCCCCATTTGGCATCATTATATTTCCAACCGGTGGTGGATGATCGTTCTTTTTTACTACACGACGTAGGCAAAATAAACGCTGCAGCTACTAAAGCTATGGTAATATTTTTGTTTAAACTCATGGTGACGATGTTTGTCTGTTTTAACGATAAGAGTGCAATAATATTGTTTTTTATTTTAATTGGAACTATTTTTTTTAATAGAGTCGAATTAAAAATCAGGACAACTTAACTTTTTGTAACGCATCGAACGTTTTGAAGCGCACCATTCTAAGGAGGCCGAAACCTCGTGGCTGCCTGGTGCTGCTTGACGTGCCGAAGATACGGTAAGGTCGTAGCTATAACCGAATTTGAAACGTTCTTTACGGAACCCAACAAGTACCATTAAGGCATCCGAGTTTACATAGGTGCCAAATGTTTGGCGATACCAAAGCCCTGTAACTAACGGCCCCTTGTTAAAATAAAATCCCAAATTTAATTGAGTGAATTTATTTTGAAGCATAAAAAGCATGTTTGGAGAAATAGTCATATTAGGATCGTAGGTATTATCTAAAGGAATAACTACGCCGGTATGCATGGTATATCTGCGTGGAAGTTTTGAATCTTGGGTACCCAAAAACGATTGAATGGGTTCGATAAGATTATGTACTGCTAAACCAATATAAAATTTTTCGGTATAGCCTAATACGCCTGTACTGAAATTAGGGTAAGTTATTCTGTTCAGATTAAGAGGTTCTTGTGTTGGATTAATAAACCCTTTAGTTGGATCGATTTGATCGGGAAATCGAAGTTTTTTCCAATCTAAAGATCGGCTTACTACTTGAGCTTCTAACCCAAAACGCATCGTAAATTTACGACTAGCTTGGAGCTGAAAGGAATAAATTCCTGCCAAGGTGTTCGATGTTAATTTTCCTTCTCCTGCCACATCATTCATGGCAATAATTCCAATACCCCCGCCTATTCCATCAAAATGTTGATCATAGGAGCCAAGGGTAGTTACAAAAGTTCCTGGCAAACTTGGCCATTGGTTTCGGTAATTAATGTTAATACGCCCACCACCGTCGCAACTTCCAGTACCAGCCATAGCAGGATTGGTGTAAATTGGAGCAGCATAATATTGCGTCATTTCAGGGTCTTGCGCATAAGCTTGGCCTACACTCAATAAAACCGCACAGATTGATAAGTAACGTTTGATCATCTTTTCTTTATTTTATTTAACTGTTTAACTTTGGGACTAAGTTAATTATTATGTAATAACTCTTATTATTTTACAAACATTCAACTTTTTATCCAATTTACATAATAAATTTACGATATTTTTGTTTTTGAATAAAGGTATGACGTACAATACAAAAAAAATGTTGCTCTGTGCATGGATTATTTTTCTTGGGGTATCAAGTGGATTTGCACAAACCCAACACCATATTATAACTTGGGAAAATAAGGATATGTCGTTTCCGGGAAACTTTAAGGAATCGCAAATCGAACCATTTTCAACGCATCGCCATTGTCCTATTTGGGTGTATTCGGAACTAACAGACCAACAGAAATTTGACGTTTCGATAACAAATGAAGTTTACGCCGACCTAATGCCCTCTAATAAAGGCTTAGATTCATTAAACCAACTCAAATCCTTCGAATTATTTAATGGAGAGGAACGAGGTGTCAACCGACTTAAAATCAAAGTGCTCCCATACAGAATTGTTAATCATAGAGTAGAAAGGTTGCTGAGTTTTGATTTGGTTTTTAAACCCAATGGAACGCTTAATTCGAAATTGAGTAAAAAAGGAAATAAAACAGAATCGGTATTGGCAAGTGGCGAATGGTATAAATTGCAAATAAAAGAAGACGGCGTTTATAAACTTGATCCCTCATTTTTTGCCAAAAATGGAATAAATGCCGACAAAATAGACCTTTCGACTTTTAAAATATTTGGCAATGGAGGTGCGATGCTTCCTGAAATTATAGCCGAATACCGCGAAGATGACTTATTCGAAAACGGGATTAAAGTAAACGATATCAATAGCAATAATAAATTGGATGCTGGCGACTTTATTTCTTTTTATGCTAAAGGTTCCGACAGTTGGGTAGATAATGCCAGTGACTATAGCCATGTAAAAAATGTATATTCTGATTTTGCGTATTATTTTTTTACTTGGGGCAATGGAGCAGGCAAAAGAATTTCCGAAAATGGGGATGGCAATTCCAATAGTTTTCTAAAAGCTATCAACGAATCGGATTATTTAACATTACACGAAACAGAAACCTTTAATTTAAGAAACAGTGGAAGAGAATGGTTTGGCGAAGTGTTAACGATTGATAAAGCGTATTTCGATATTACTATTCCCGATTTAGTATCAACTACATGTATTCTTAAATCGGAAGTAGCCATTCGCACAGCACTCGATTGCGATGTCAATATATTTTTAAATAACGAATCGTTGCCAATTATGTCGCATTATGGCAATACTGTAAAATTTGATGGCGATGGACATTTTGCCGATATAAACACCCAAACCAAAACATTTTCGCCCTCATCCACATTTAGATTAACGTATCAATTTATTCGCCCTCAACTAGGGTCGGAGGCATGGATAAACTATTTTGAAATACAAGCCAAACGGAAGCTCAAACCCATTGACGGGCAAATTCATTTTTTTAACCTCGATACCCGAATTGCAGGCAATATAAAATATCAAATTGAGGACTTTAGCGCCGATTATTCGGTTTGGGACGTTACAAACCCATTGGATGTGAGTGTGCAAAAAACTTTTGACGATGGGGGTAAAGCGGCCTTTATTGTCAAAGGAAGCCCTACGCTACTTAATTATCTATTGTTTAAAAATGGGTCGGAGAAAGTGCCTGAAATGATTGGGAAAATCGAGAATCAAAATTTACATTCACTCGATGCGGTCGATTATATAATTATATGCCATCCCGATTATACATCGCAGGCCGAAAAATTGGCCAAGTTTCATGAGGCCAAAGAAGGATATAGCTATTTAATAGCCCAGCCCGATAAAATTTATAATGAATTTTCGAGCGGTTCGGTCGATATTACAGCCATTCGCGACTTTGTTAAAATGATTTACGATCGAGAGCCCGATATCCAAAAAAAACCAAAAGCCTTAATGTTTTTGGGCGATGCAAGTTTCGATTATAAAAACCGTTATGGCAATGGAGGCAATTTTGTTCCCACTTTCGAAAGTTACGAATACAATGATTGTGTGGATAGTTATTGCTCTGACGACTACTATGCCATCCTAGGAGATGACGAAGGCCGTTGGCCACTGAACCCTGGCAAATGGCAGGAATTGCTGGATATGGGCGTTGGTAGGTTGCCTGCAAAATCGTCGTTTGAGGCCGACGTAATGGTAGATAAATGCATACATTATAAAACCAATTCGAATAAGGGCGAATGGCGAAGCTCGATTACCTTTTTGGGCGACGATGAAGATGGCAACCGGCATATCATCGATTCGGACAAATTGGCCAACTTGAGCGAAACCGAATTTCGCCCACTTAATATCACTAAAATATATTTCGATGCCTACAAGCAAGTTTCATTAGGCAATGGAAATGCGTATCCCGAAGTGAACGAAGCTATTAATAATGCCATTGGTAAAGGAACTTTAGTATTTAATTATTTGGGGCATGGGGGAGGAAGCGGTATGGGGCACGAACGCGTAGTGACACGCCCCCAAATTTATGGCTGGAAAAACTACGATAAACTTTCTTTTTTTGTGACAGGAACCTGCGATTTGGCACAATTCGACAACCCTAAAGAAGAATCGCCTGGCGAACTGATGATGAACAACAATGAAGGTGGAGCTATTGCTATGATGACCACCACACGGAAAGTATATATTGGGCGAAATACAGATTTTTCAGAATTTCTGTTTAAAAATAATTTATTTAAACGCGATGGCAATCATTTTACAACCTTTGGCCAGGCCTATGCCAATGTTAAAAATAGCATGTGGGCTGTTGCCAACATTAGAAATTATGTATTGCTTGGCGACCCACTTTTAGATTTAAACCTTCCCGTTCAAAAAACAATTATTACATCTATTAATGGCAATGCGGTTGTTTCAAATTCAAGCGACACTTTAAAAGCCCTTGCAAAGGTGGAAATTAAAGGATCGGTTACCGACCTTTCTGGAACCATTCTGAGTGATTTTAACGGCGACGTCATGTTAACCTTATTCGATAAAAAACAAGCGTATAAAACCATAAAAAATGATCCTGACAGCGAAGTTATGCCGTTTAGTGTTCGAAACAGCGTGCTTTATAGAGGTAAAGCGAGTGTGACCTCAGGCAACTTTAAAGTGTCGTTTATTTTGCCAAAAGATATTGATTATTCGATAGGCAAGGGACGAATATTTACCTATGCTTATACCAGCCAAACAGATGCGGTTGGAATTTACGACAGTGCATTTGTAGGAGGAACGGCCGGGCTTTTGGCCAACGATACCAAAGGGCCAGATATTGAATTGTATCTGGAAGATGAAAAATTTGTAAATGGTGGAATCGTAAATAAAAACCCCCTGATGATTCTAAAATTATGGGATGAAAATGGAATTAATACAGCAGGCAATGGCGTTGGCCGCGAATTGTTAGCCATTTTGGATAAGGGTACCAAGAATGCAAAAAATTATATTTTAAACGATTTTTATTCAACCACCCTCGACAGTTACCAAGGAGGCGAGGTGCGTTTGCGATTAGCAGACATATCCCCGGGAACACATACATTAATGGTTAAGGCCTGGGATGTTTATAACAACAGTAACGAAACGCAGGTTGATTTTGTAGTAGCCACCGACGAAAACTTAGTGATTAAAAATTTATTGAATTACCCCAATCCGTTTACCACAAAAACGAAGATACTTTTCGATCAGAATAAAGCCGGCCAGGAATTGAATGTGTCTGTTACTATTTTTTCGATTAGTGGTAGAGTCGTTAAAACAATATTCTCAAAAATCTCGAACTCACCTTCTCATATCGATCAGATTGAATGGGATGGAAAAGATGATTATGGTCAATCCTTAGGCCAAGGGGTTTATATATATAAAGTTAAAGTAAAATCGGAGGATGGAAAAACAGAAGAAGGGTTTCAAAAAATGGTCGTGTTAAAATAGCTGATTATTGGAAATAAATTCTAATTTTGTCGCCAATCTTAAAAAACACGAATGGGTATATTTATACTTGAAAAATAAAATTATGTTGAAGAAGAATTTAGTATTAATAGTAGTCATTGCGTTTTCGGGATATGCATTTGGTCAAAAACCTGTTATTACCTTGTCAAAAGATCAATTGCTGGGCCAAAGAAATGTAATTACCACTGCTGTTCCGTTTTTAACCATTACGCCAGATTCGCGCAGCGCGGGAATGGGCGATGCGGGAGTAGCTCGCGACCCTGACGCCAATTCGGTACATTGGAATATTGCCTCTATGGCATTTATACCCAAAAAAGCTGGGATATCGCTTAATGCAGCGCCTTGGTTGAGGCAATTAGTTCCTGATGTTTGGTTTTATCACATGTCGGGATATACCAAAGTTGGACGGCGCAATCAAAGTGTGGTAACCAGTTCAATTCGCTATTTTTCGCTCGGTGAAATTCAGTTTACCGATGAGTTTGGAAACACAAATGGCAATGCAACCCCATATGAACTTGCCGTAGATTTAGGTTATGCTACGCAATTATCCGATCATTTTTCGTTAGGCGGCAATATGCGGTTTGTAAACTCATGTTTAACCTGTGGTTCGACAGGAACCATTGGCTCGAATGCTGGCCAAGCAGCGGCTGGCGATATCGGCGTATTTTATAAAAAACCCATTAAAATAAATGGAAATGATGTAAGATGGGCTATGGGCGCCACCATTACAAATATTGGCAATAAAATTTCGTATTCGGCCATTGCCGACAGAGATTTTATCCCGGCCAACCTTCGCTTAGGCACAAGTTTTGGTTTCAAATTGGACGACCACAATGAACTAAACATTAATTTTGATATCAATAAATTATTAGTACCCACATATCCTGTTTATTTTACAAATGCAAAAGGGGGCGACAGTATATTTGATGGCAAACGGGTAATACAATATGGGAAAGACCATAAAGATGTACCAGTTATCACAGGTATTTTCCAATCGTTTGGCGATGCTCCGGGAGGATTCAAAGAAGAACTTAAAGAATACAATATAGCTACAGGATTAGAATATTGGTACGATAAGCAATTTGCGGTTAGGTTGGGTTATTTTAACGAAGCCGATACCAAAGGCGGTCGAAAATATGCTACCTTTGGCATAGGCTTGCGCTACGAGGTGTTTGGTATTGATGCGGCTTATTTGCAACCGTTTACCCAACGCCATCCTTTACAAAATACCATTCGTTTTTCGTTGTTGTTTGATATCGATGCTTTTAAAAAGCAACAAGAAAAAAGTAAAGTTTAAGAATAGAAAAATTGTCATAAAAAAAAGCCGCTTTATACAAGCGGCTTTTTTTATGGAGTAAAATTTTATGATTTATTTTTTATCCTCAATTGTAAATTCTATGGGATTGTTTACTTTTTCGTTCAACAAGGCTAAATCTAACACGTTCAACATATTTAGGGCGTAATGAAATTTAAGATCTTTGGTATAGTTAACGCCTATGTCTTCTACGTCTTTTCCATTGTTTTCGCACATAATGAGTTCGGATATACCTGCACGCTTGGCTGCTAATATTTTTTCTTTGATGCCGCCAACCGGCAATATTTTTCCCCTCAATGTTATTTCACCTGTCATGGCCAAATTTTGTTTTACTTTTCTTTGGGTAAACCACGATGCTAAGGCAGTGAGAATTGTAATGCCTGCCGATGGTCCGTCTTTAGGAATAGCGCCGGCCGGAAAATGTATATGCACATCGTATTGGTCGAACACCTTTGGGTTTATGTCAAGATAAGTGGCGTTTGCTTTCAAAAATGTGAGCGCAGTAATTGCCGATTCTTTCATCACATCGCCCAGTTGCCCTGTTAAGGTTAATTTACCTGTGCCTTTGGTGGTTTTGCATTCTACAAATAATATTTCACCCCCTACCGACGTCCAAGCCAAACCTGTAACTACTCCTGCAAAACTATTGTCCTGATACATTTCTTTGTCTACACGTTGACGACCCAAGACTTTTTTAACAAAATCGGGATCAATTTTCGCCTCGAAAGTTTCTTCGCCCACAATTTGTTTGGCCCTATAGCGAGCCAAAGAAGCGATTCGTTTTTCTAAGGCCCTTACGCCAGATTCTCGCGTGTAATTTTCGACAATGAGTTCGAGGATGGCATCCGAAAATTTTAGGTTTGCTGATTTTAAACCGTGTTCGGACAATTGTTTTTTTATAAGGTGGTTTTTGGCTATTTGAACTTTTTCTTCCACCGTATAGCCATTAATTTCAATAATTTCCATTCTGTCTAATAAGGCAGGCTGAATGGTATCTAATGAATTGGCGGTAGCAATAAACATAACCTTTGAAAGGTCAAATTCATGCTCTACATAATTGTCGTAAAAGGCAGTGTTTTGCTCGGGGTCGAGTATTTCTAATAAGGCTGAAGATGGATCGCCTCTCTGATCGCGTCCAATTTTATCTACCTCATCCAAAACAAAAACAGGATTGGCAGTTCCAGCTTTTTTTAGAGCTTGGATAATTCGGCCGGGCATGGCTCCAATATACGTCTTTCGATGCCCCCTCAATTCGGCTTCATCGTGCATGCCGCCCAAGGACATTCTGGCATATTTTCTGCCAATGGATTGGGCTATGCTTTTTCCTAAGGACGTTTTTCCTACTCCTGGAGGGCCATATAAACACAGAATAGGGCTTTTAAAATCGCCTTTAAGTTTTAAAACGGCCAGGTATTCTAAAATTCTATCTTTTACTTTTTCTAAACCAAAATGATCGTTATCCAACACTTTTCTCGCTTTTTTAAGGTCGATTAAATCTTTGCTGAATTCGTTCCATGGCAATTCTAATAACAGTTCGCAGTAATTGTAGGTGATCGAAAAATCGGGTGCTGCCGGATTGGTCCGCATCAATTTGTCTAATTCTTTATTAAATACGTTCGCAATTTTTGCATCCCATTTTTTTGAAGCAGCTTTAATTCTAAGGGCTTCTATTTCTTTGTCGGGCGAGTCGTGACCCAACTCTTCTTGAATGGCCCGCATTTGTTGGTTGAGGAAATACTCGCGTTGTTGCTTATCAATATCAACCTTGGCTTTACTCTGAATTTGATTTTTTAATTCCAAATGCTGCAATTCGTTATTTAAATGCATGAGCATAATGGATGATTTATCCTGAAAAGAAACCGTGCTTAAAATGGTTTGCTTTTCACTAACCGAGATGTTGAGGTTTGAGGAAATGAAATTCATTAAAAAATTTGCACTGTCAATATTTTTT